>JAEDKI010000052.1 GCA_016295895.1 Clostridiaceae bacterium
AAACGCCGCTGATTTCATGCCCGCAGTCAATAAGCCTTTGAAGGCACGGAACGGCGAACTCAGGCGTACCCATAAAAACTATTCTCATTAACCGTTCTCCTTTCGGACAACACGGTCCGTGAACAGAATTCCGTCAAGATGGTCTATCTCGTGGCAGAAGCAACGGGCTTTCAGACCCTCGCCTTTATAAACGCACCATTTTCCGTTTCTGTCCTGCGCTTTAACTCTGACAACGGCAGGTCGGCAGGTAACGCCGCTCTGACCGGGCAGAGAAAGACAGCCCTCCTCCTCAAACTGAGAGCCTTCTTTTGAGGTTATTTCGGGATTTATAAGTTCAATATATCCGTCGCCGCAGTCAATAACCACGGCACGCCTTAAAATGCCCACCTGAACGGCGGCAAGCCCGACTCCGTTTGCCTGTTCCATTGTCTGCCTCATGTCGTCGAGAAGCTGCCAAAGGCGTTCATCAAATTTTTCAACCTGTCTTGATTTCTTTGCAAGAATCGGATCTCCGACCTTAACAATGTTTCTGATTGCCATAAATGCCAATCCTTTCAATAGGAATATATAATGTATTATAATTTTATATTTAAACAAAATAATTAAAAATCTTTTGCGATTTTGTTAAACTCGTCAAACTGCAGTATCAGGATTCATATCCGCATAAACCGTAACCTTTGAGAATCTTGAATCGGTATTCATTGTAATAAGTATCTGTGACACCATCTGCCTGAAACGATTTGAATTTTTACATTTTATTATTATACGATACCTGAATTTTTCGTTAATCTTTGCAACTCGGGAAGGCATCGGGCCGAGCGCAATAATTTTTTCGCCTTTATAATCTCCGCTTGTAAGCTTTTTAAGCAAATCAAGCGTTTCTCTTGCCGCCGCTTTGACGACGGTTTCATTTTCACCGACAAACCCCACAACGCACAAATCACAGTAAGGCGGATAAATCATGGCTTTTCTCAGACGGATTTCCGTGTCAAAAAATTCCTCATAATCCTGCTTGGCGGCCAATCTTATTATATCATTTTCAGGGGTGAGGGTCTGTATTACCGCTTTTCCTTTCAGCTCTCCCCTGCCTGAACGCCCGACAACCTGTGTAAGCAAAGAAAATGTTTTTTCAAGACTTCTGAAATCATCGTTATAAAGCTGTTGGTCAACCGATACAACGCCGACAAGCGTTACATTGGGGAAATTAAGACCTTTAGCAACCATTTGAGTGCCGATCATTATATCATATTCACCGTGAGCAAAACTATCCAACAGTTTTTCATGCGAATTTTTGCCTGCGGTTGAATCGGTGTCCATGCGAACAACTCTTGCTGTCGGGAGAAGTATTTTAAGCTCGTCCTCGATTTTCTGAGTACCGAAGCCCGAATACCTGACGGCATTTTCTCCGCACTCGGGGCAAACGCTTGAAAACGGGAGAGAATTGCCGCAATAATGGCACATCAGCCTGTTATTAGCCGAATGATAAGTCATCGAAATACTGCAATGAGGGCATGTTATGACCGTTCCGCAGGAATTGCACGCCGCAAAGGTGTGATATCCCCGACGGTTAATCAGCAGGATTGACTGCCTGCCGTTTTCAAGATTATCTCGCAGACATTCAAAAAGCGTTTTGCTGATTTCACGGCTTCCGTCCGCCTTTTCGGCAGTTCTCATGTCAACCGTTACCACCTCGGGCAAAACCGCATTGCCGTATCTTTTGGTGAGAGTGCAAAGCTCATATCTTCCGCTTTTTGCGGCGGCAAAGCTTTCAACGCTCGGAGTTGCGGAAGCAAGCAAAAGCAGGCAGTTATTCTGAACGGCTCTGAATTTTGCAACATCAATGGCGTCATATCTCGGAGTTTGCTCTGACTTATATGTATGCTCCTGCTCCTCGTCAATAATAATCAGACCAATATTTTCAAGCGGAGCAAATACTGCGCTCCTTGTGCCGATTACTATTTTTGCATTGCCTTTTTTTACTCTTTTCCATTGTTCGAGCCTTTCTCTGACAGAGAGCGCACTGTGAAAAACAGCTATGCTTTCGCCGTAACGCTCTGCAAAAAGAGATATGGTCTGTGGAGTCAGCCCGATTTCGGGAACCATGACAATAACGGATTTGCCGCTGTCGAGCACCTTATCGATTACGCTCATATATACCGAGGTCTTTCCGCTGCCCGTTACGCCGTAGAGCAGGGCAACAGACGGCTTACCCGCAAAGGCAAGCTTTGTGAGCTTGTCAAATGCTTCATTCTGTTCAACCGTCAGATTGATAGGGTTTCTGCATCCGCAGATTTCGGAAATTTCGGGCAAATCAAAAATTTCCCGCTCATAAAACTCTGCCGCACCGTTTTTAACAAGCGCATTTGCAATTGCGGGAGTAAGACCCGTGAAATAGCAAAGCTCTTTAACACTCGCAGTTCCAAGCTCGTTAAGAATATCCAGCATTTGCTTTTGCTTTTTCGTCAGTCTGATTTCATCCTCGGTATTGCAAGGGCGAAGCATTCTGACGGTCAAATCGCCGAGATTTCTGACCGCATCACGGTTTCGGACAATCAAGCCCTTTTTTACAAGCCTGTCAAGAACTGCTGTATCGGCATTCATACCGATATTCTTGAAAATCGTCTCGGTTCTGACATAAACGGATTTTTTCAGCAGATAATCATAGATTTTTCTCTCGTCTGCATCAAGCGATTCAATGCTTTCGGCTGAAGCGGAAGCATTGACTGCAAAAGAATCAACCATGTGATGATTAATTCCCGCAGGCAGCATTGTTTTCGCCGCTTCATAGAGAGTGCAAAAAGTTCTGTTTTTTATCCATTCGGCAAGCTCAAGCATTTCTTCGTTCAATAAAGGACTTTCGTCAAGCACGGCAGATATTTTTTTCAGCCGTTTGTTATCGGAAAAATCGGTTACATCAAATATAATGCCGAGACATTTTTTGCTTCCGTTGCCGAACGGAACGGTAACACGGCAGCCTTTTTGGGCTGACGCTTCAAGATTTTCGGGAATGATATAGTCAAACGCCTTGTCAAACGAAAATACTGCGGCTTCAACGGCAACCTTTGCATATTTCATTTAACATCACTCCCAACTTTCAAAATTCCACGGAATAATCAGATGTATCTGATTTCCTCGGGTTCTTCAATAACATATTCGCCTTTAAGAATCTCATCAAGCGCAAGGCTGACGGGCTTTTCGGTCATTACAATTCTGTTTTCTTCAGCGTAATCCGCAATTTCTCTTGCTCTTTTTGCGATTGCGGAAACAAGCGAATAACGGCTGAGATGGTCTTTGAGAACGCCACTTAAATCGGGATTAAACATTGTTGATTACCTCACTTATAATATTTTTATTTCTGAATGTTTTTCGCCTTTCGGCATTTATTATCGTTTCGATTCCTGCCGCAGCATTCTCGACAGTATCGTTGATAACTACATAATCATAATCCGCCGCCCTGCGCATTTCTTCTTTTGCTATGACAAGTCGGTGATTTATTGTTTCCTCATCCTCGCTGTTACGGCCTCTGAGCCTGTTTTCGAGAACCGTTGCAGACGGCGGCATAAGGAAAATGCTGACTACATCGGGATAAAGCTTTCTTATTTTATCCGCTCCCTGAATCTCGATTTTAAGAATAACCGCTTTACCCTCGGCAAGCATTTCGTCAACGGGTGCTTTCGGGGTGCCGTAAAGATTGCCTGCATATTCGGCATATTCAAGCATTTTATCTTCAGAAAGCTTCTTTTCAAAGTATTCACGGCTGACAAAATAATAATTCACTCCGTCAACCTCATCTTCTCTTTTTGCACGGGTGGTCATCGAAACGGAAACCTTTGCATCGTTTCTGCCGTCAAGAAATTTATTGAGAACCGTATCCTTGCCCGAACCCGACGGGCCTGAGAGAATAACAAGAATTCCACTGTCAGTCATCTTCATCCTCCTCATCGTCAAGCTCGTCCATATCATCGTTGAGCCTGTTGGCTACCGTTTCGCTCTGAAGATATGTAAGGATTACATGGTCGCTGTCGGTTATTATAACCGCTCTTGTCCGCCTGCCGTGAGTTGCGTCGATGAGGGTTCCCTTTTCTTTGCACTCCTGAATGATTCTCTTTATCGGAGCGGATTCGGGGCTGACGATTGCAACAAGTCGGCTTGCGTTAACCATATTGCCGAAACCTATGTTGATAAGCTTCATCATTATTCCTCCGTTATTCTATATTCTGTATCTGCTCTCTGATTTTTTCGATTTCTGCCTTTATTGCAACAACCCGTCTTGCAATTTCAACATCCTGAGCCTTTGAGCCGATTGTGTTTGCCTCTCTGTTAAGCTCCTGAACAAGAAAATCCATCTTTTTGCCGACTGCTTCATCCAGCTCAAGAAACGAGCGAAGCTGAGAAATGTGGCTTCTGAGCCTGACCGTTTCTTCTGCAACGGCAACCTTATCGGCAAAAATCGCCGCCTCGGTAAGAATCCTCTGCTCATCGATATGAGCCTCTCCGAGCAATTCTTTCATTCTTGCAACAAGCTTTTCATTATATTCGGCAACGGTCTGCGGAGAGCGTTCCTCAATAAATTCAACATTTTCAATTATCGTATCAAGCCTTGAAAGCACATCTGCTTTCAGCTTTTCACCCTCACGCTCACGCATTGCAATAAAACCGTCAAGCGCAGCGGCGGCAACGGTTTCAACCGCAACCCATATCTTATCTTCATCAGCTTCTTTTTTGCGGACGGCAAAAATATCGCTGACTCTCGCAAGATTTGAAACCTTTATGTCATTTTCTATTCCGTAGACTTCAGAAAGCTCTTTATAGGCTTCAAGATAGCCCTTAACAAGCGAATGGTTAAGGCTGATAACGGTATCGGGCTCGTCAACGGCTTCAATCTGAACATAGCATTCGGTTTTGCCTCTCGTCAGCTTGGTGCTGAAAAAGCTTTTGAGCTTTTCATCAAGAAAGCCGTAGTTTCTCGGAAGCTTTGATGTGAATTCAAAATAACGGTGATTAACGCTTTTAAGTTCAACCGTTATGTTCATGCCGTCAACAGACTGCTGAGCTCTGCCGTAGCCGGTCATACTCTTTATCATTGGAAAAACATCTCCTGTTTATTAAACTTGCTTTTCGTGCCCGCATGAACAGCCCGAAGCAAGCGCTTCCGGAATTTCAACGCTGAGCACATCCTCTCCCGTAAAACCGAGCCTGATAAAAGCCGGAGAGGAAAGCTCCTTTTTTATTCTTGCAATATATGCGCTTCTGTTTGCCGCATAATTCATTGCGGCTCTTGCAAGCCCTTCGGTTATGATATCATCGGAGCAATCAACCGACAAAAAATCAACAAAATATCCGTCAAGCCTGAAAGTGCATTCACCGATTCTGTTATCTCCGTCAAAAGCGGCAATTCCCGAAGAATCATCGTTCACAATTGGTATAAATCTGATCATTTTGAACCTCCTCGGCGTTTGATTCCCGCCGCAGTTAAAAGGCTTTCAACCTCCTGCGCCGTTAAATCACGCCACTCGCCGGGTCTTAACATTCCGAGCTTTACAGAACCGACCGCAGTTCTTTTCAGCCTTGCAACCTCAAGCCCGAGAGCCTCGCACATGCGTCTTATCTGCCTGTTTCTGCCCTCATAAAGCACAATTTCAACAACGGCTCTGCCCTCCTCCTTTTGAAGAAGTTGAACATCAGCTGGAGCCGTCATTCTTCCCTCAATCATAATGCCGCTTGAAAGCTCATCAATCTGCTGAGCGGTTATATCGGGGCGAACCGTCACACGGTAGGTTTTCGGAACATGCTTTGACGGGTGCATCATTGCGTTTGCAAATTCGCCGTCGTTTGTCAGAATCAGAGCGCCCTCGGAAACACGGTCAAGCCTGCCGACGGGATAAATTCTCTCTTTTACGCCCTTTACAAGCTCAAGAACACACTTTCTGCCGAGCTCATCATCCGTTGTAGTGACATAGCCTCGGGGCTTATTGAGCAGGATATAGCGCAGACTGCTTTCTTTTTTTATCTTTTTTCCGCTGACATAAACATTATCTCTTTGCGGGTCAACGCTGTCTCCGATTTCGGCAACTGAGCCGTTCACCTTGACCATTCCGCTTCTTATCATTTCCTCTGCCTTGCGCCTTGAAGCAACGCCCGCTTCGGATAGAAACTTCTGAAGCCTGATTTTATTTTCCGCCAATCGGTTCACCTCTGAAAAAATCCTTGATTTTACTGATGATTCGTGAGAAAAATCCGCTTTTCTGCATATTATGTGTTTCGCTTTCGCCCGAAACCGTTTCTTTAATCGGAACTGACTCATCCGAAACAACGGGAACGGAGTCGATAACTTTATTATCAGCCGTTTCAAAAACCGCCGTGCCGAGAATATCGCCCTCGAGTATCGGGGCATACTCAAAGGGTCTGAGCATAACCCTGCAATAACAGACTTCGCCCTCAATCCAATACGGCTCATACAACAGCCTGACTGAAACCGACGAATCTTCACCGCCGACAACCGAAACCGAAGCTGAGCTTAAATCACATTTTACGGGAACTCCCCTGCATTTTGAAAAACCGTATTCAAACATTGAGATATGGTCGTTCCAATCATCGGGCGCATTGAGAGTTACCGCAACAAGAGTAATTCCGTCACGCTCCGCTGCGCTGACAAGGCATCTTCCGCTTTTTTTGGTAAAACCTGTTTTGATCCCGACGGCATCCGAATAGCTCCACAGAAGCCTGTTATGGTTGGTGAGGGTTCTTGCATAAGGGGGATTGCCGTAGGTCAGCCTTGCGTTTTTTCGGGAGCATATCCACGCAAACTCGGGGTTCTTCATGCTTTCGCAGGCAAGCAAAGCCATATCGTAAGCAGTTGAGTAATGATTCTCGCTGTCAAGCCCCGAAGCGGTCACGAAATGAGTGTTTTTCATTCCGATTTCAGAAGCCCGTTTATTCATAAGCTCCGCAAAAGCGTCGGGACTGCCCGCAAGAACGCATGCGACTGTATTTGCCGCATCGTTGCCCGATTGCAGCAACATACCGTAAATCAGCTCTTTCATTGAAACGCTGTCACCGGGAACAAGCCCCATTGACGTTCCCTCAACCGAAACCATTTCTTTGGTTACGGTTATTTCCATTTCGGGAACGCAGGCTTCAAGAGCAATCAGAGATGTCATTATTTTTGTCGTGCTTGCCATAGGCAGACATTGATCCGAGTTTTTCGAATAAAGCACTTCTCCGCTTTCAACGCACATCAGAACCGCACTTTTTGCGGAAACACCGGGTTTCGCCGCAAAAGCCGATAAACCGAAAGAGAAGAAAAGAAAGCAGAAAGCAATTAATGCAGATATTCTCTTTTTCACAAATCTCATCCTAACATATCATAATTTATGATATATGATATGCGGAAGAAACGGGAAATAATATTTTGTTTTATGCTTTGGTTCCGTCTGACGACATATAGTCGTTTATCGCTTCGTCAACGCCGTCAGAACCCTTGTTCTTAACCTTGCCGATTACCTCGGTTGCCTTGTCAACGATATCGGGAACCATGCCGATTACTCTTTCAACAGAGCCCTCAGCCGCATTGATATACTTAACAGAAACATTGCCGTTATTAACAACAAGGAATGCAACGGGAGAAATGGTTATTCCTGCTCCTCCTCCGCCGCCGAAAAGCTCCTGATTATTCTTCGAGGGAAAATCGGAACCGCCCGAAGCAAAGCCGTATGTAACCTTTGAAACGGGAATTATCTGAATAGTTTCGCTGATTTTAATGGGATCTCCGATAATCGTGCTGACATCAACAAGGTCTTTGATCTTCTCGATTGATGTTCCGAGGATGCCGGAAGCTGACTGTTCTTTCATTTTGTTTTCCGCCTTTCGTATATTATTATTTTATATTATTCTGCTTTTCCACATCGGTTTTCTTAACCTTGCTGTGCTTAAGCAGTTTAATAAGCACCTTAAACAGCAATTGGAACGCAACAATTATTACCGCATTTATCAAAGCTATCGGTCTTACTGATATTTTTGCGTGAAATCTTGCTTTATTGTTCCCGTTTATGAAATCGGGATTGATATCAAGATTATATTTTTTAACTCTCATTGTGCTGACAAACAAGCCCAATGAGGGAAACACGGCTGAACAAACCTTGCCGTATTTCTCTGCGGTTGCGGCGGCATCTCCTGCACCGACAAGCATTGAAATGTAAAGCTCCTCAAACAGAAACGCCCTGCCGATTCGCCTGAACATTCCTCCGACCGCTCTTGCCGCATCTTTGATAAGCTGAATCACGCCCGACAGCCCTTGGTTATGATAAAATCGGACAAACATGTTGTCTTTTTTCTCCTTAGGCTCGGGAATAACCTCGCTTTCTTCCTTTGGCTTTTCTTTTTTCTTATTTTCTTTCTTCGGTTTTTTATTCTCCTTTGGCGGAAGAATGCCGAACTTCAGGAAGAGCCAGCTGACTGAAAGCGTTACATCGTCCTCATAATGAACGGTTACAACAAATTTTATTGAAAGCAAGATAACGAAAAAAGCAATTATTCCGAGTATGATATAAAGCGCCGTCAAAATACCGCCCTCCTTTTCGATCATTCTTCAGTCTGGAAAAAATTTCTTATCTGTTCGCCCTGCTCATTGTCAATTTCATCATCGTTTTCGTCGTTCAAGTTCGCCGTGTTTTCGGGAAGCTCGGGCAAATCCGAAAGTGATGAAAGGCAAAAGCATCTGAGAAAATTCGGAGTTGTGCCGTAAAGCAAAGGTCTGCCGGGCAAATCAAGCCTTCCTCTTTCCTCAAGCAAGCCTCTTTGACAGAGCGTTGAGATAACGCCCGAGCAGTCAACGCCTCTTATCTGTTCAACATAGGCTTTTGTGACAGGCTGATTATATGCAACAATTGCAAGCACTTCAAACGCCGCAGGAGAAAGAGGGATGTTCTTTTTGATGTCAAGAACATTTCTTATTTCCTGAGCATATTCTTTTCTTGAAACAAGCTGATACTTGCTTCCGAGACGGAGCAGGCATATTCCGCTCTCACGCTCATCAAGAGCCCTTGAAAGCTCCCAAAGAGCTCCCTCAACGGTTTCCGTTTCAACTTCAAGCGCTTCGGCTATTCTTGAAGCTTCAACAGGCTCTCCCGAAGCGAACAGAATTGCCTCGCAAGCAGATCTTATATGTTCATTCGTCAATTTCTATGTTCTCCTCTCCGTCCTGAAGCAGGGTTATTTCGGCATCCTCGCCCTGACCGTCAACATAAACTTTCTTTGCCTTCACCATTGCAAGCAATGCAAGAAAGGTTGCCACCATTTCGGAGCGGGACTCGGATTCTTCAAAGAATGAGCCGAATTTACAGCTTTCTTTATTCTTAAATCGAGAAATAATAAAGCTGACTCTCGACGCAACCGACACTATTTTGCGGGCAACGATGCCTCTGAACGCTTCAATCGGCGGCGGTAGCCTTCGCTTGCCCTTACCGACGGCGGCAATATAAGCCTTGAATATCGCCGCAGGTTCATGAGTTCTCGTATAAGTCATATCAACTTCAATTTCTTCGGGCTTTTTTGCGTAAAGGTCGAAGCCGTTCGCAGAGTCCTGAAGCTTTGCGGCAACGAGCTTGCAATCCTGATATTCGGTCAGCTCTCCACGAAGCTCTTCAACAAGCTTTTCAGCTTCCTCGTGAACGGGAAGCAAGGAAACGGTTTTGATATACAAAAGCCTTGCCGCCATTTCAAGAAATTCGCTTGAAATATCAAGATTTTCCTCCTGCATCTGACGGACATAATCAAGATACTGCTCGATTATCTCCATAATGGGAACATCGTTGATGCTGACCTTCTTTTTTGAAATAAGCTGGAGCAGAAGATCCATCGGCCCTTCAAAAACTTCAATCTTATACTGAATTTTTTCCAAAGCGGATAAACCCCTTTCGGTTATCTCATAAGTGCCGCAAACGGCAAACCGGTTATAAAATCAAATCCCATCATAATCTTGGATGTAATCCAGGAAATGGGCGTATCAAGAACGCCGAAAATAATTAGCGCAAAAACAACAAGAATAATATAACGCTCATACTGCATTATTTTGAAATAATACTTTGACGGGATAAGCAGGCTTGCGATTCTTGAACCGTCAAGCGGCGGAATGGGGATAAGATTGAAAACCGCAAGGTTGACATTTATCAAAGCCGCATAGACAAAAAACAAAGACGAAATTTTAAGAAAAAGCACGCTCGTTGTTGCATAAAAGAAAGCGCAGGCGTGAGAAACAAACAAAAAGATTAATGCCATGATAAGGTTTGAAACGGGGCCCGCAAGAGCCGTCAGAGCCATGCCGCCTCTTTGATTCCTGAACCGTCTGGGATTAACGGGAACGGGCTTTGCATAGCCGAAACCGACAAGAAAAATCATAAGCGCACCGACAAGGTCGATATGAGCAAGCGGAGACAGGGTCAGCCTGCCTTTAAGCCCTGCGGTATCGTCGCCGAGCTTTGTTGCAACAAGCGCATGAGCATATTCATGGACGGGCAGAGTGCAGAAAACAACAAACACTCTTGCAAGAAGATTCATCAAAACCTCTGTTGAAAACCCGTTTCTCAATAAATCAAAAATCATTTTTTATCCTTTCCGTTCCGATAACAATTCTTTTTATATTGTTAAAGTCTTTGACAGAATAAGTTTTGGCAAATACGGAAGAAAATATTTCTTCAACAGAATCCGACTGAGCTTCTCCGCATTCAACAGCGGCGGTATTGCAATGCCATTTTTCCGAAATGGCTCTGTAAAACATAAGCCCGTCCTCGCCGCCGTCAAGCGCCGCTTTCGGCTCAAGGCGAACCTCAGGCTGAAGACTTTCTATCTCACTGCTTGCAATATAAGGGGGATTTGAAAGAATCAA
>JAEDKI010000053.1 GCA_016295895.1 Clostridiaceae bacterium
GTTGCATATGGAATATCTTGCAATGCTTGCTATTATTATAATACTCGCAACAGGTTACATAATTGCAATAAAAAAGAAATAACCGCCCTGTCCCTGCAAAGACGGCGGTTAATTCTTAACTAAAGCTTTTGAGGGCGTAACCGTCTATACGGTAATGCCACACCCTTATTATATTCGCAAAAGGCAGATTTGTCAACCCTCTGCGGTGATTTTTGATAAGCTGACAATGCTTTGCACACCTGTTTCACAGATAAAAGCTTTAAATCGCTAAAGTTTTTTCAAAAAAACTATTGACAAACGGTTTTGATAGTGATATTCTATATGCAACAAATTTGATTTTGAGGTTTTTTGAAATGCTTAACAATGTTTTTTCAGCTGCATACTTTTACTTTTACTTTATCAAGTAATTTGATAGGGTTTAGTAAGTTTTGCTGAAAAGACTAAAAGAGGTTTATCAGAGCCCCGCAGTGAAATTTACACTGCGGGGCTTTTTGCATAAAAATCCAAAATAAATAATAATTTGCCCGGAGGTAATAAAAAATGATTGTATCGGTAAAAAAAGGAACAGATGAAGCTCAAATTCAAAATCTTGTTGAGTGGCTTGAAAGCCTCGGTCTCAGCATTCACCGCAGCGACGGAGAATATGATACCATTCTCGGCCTTGTCGGCGACACCAGCCATGTTGACATGGATCTCATCAGCGGTCTTAACATAGTCAGCAATGTTGCGAGAATCAGCGAACCCTACAAGAATGCAAACAGAAAATTTCATCCCGACGACACGGTAATCGATGTCTGCGGATATAAAATCGGCGGTGGCAATTTCCAGTTTATTGCAGGTCCCTGCTCGGTTGAATCGCCCGAACAGATTTGCAGCATTGCAAACGATGTCAAAGCGGCAGGCGCAAACTTACTCAGAGGCGGCGCATTCAAGCCGAGAACCTCACCCTACGCTTTCCAGGGTATGAGAGGCGAGGGCTTGGAGCTCCTTGAAACCGCAAAGAAGCAGACGGGAATGCCTATCGTTACCGAAATCATGGATCTTTCTCATCTTCCTCTGTTTGAAAATGTTGATGTTATTCAGGTCGGCGCAAGAAATATGCAGAACTTCGAGCTTCTTAAAGAGCTCGGCAAAACCGATAAGCCCATTCTTCTCAAGAGAGGTCTTGCCGCAACAATGGAAGAGCTTCTCATGAGCGCAGAATATATCATGGCGGGCGGTAACAGCAAGGTCATGCTTTGCGAAAGAGGAATCAGAACCTTTGAGCATTACACAAGAAATACAATGGATATTTCCGCTATCGCTCTGCTTAAAGAAAAAACACATCTGCCCATCATCGCAGACCCCAGCCATGCGGCAGGCATGGCAAGAATGGTCAGACCTCTTGCTCTTGCGGCGGTTGCGGCAGGCGCAGACGGACTTATGATCGAAGTACATAACGACCCTGCCCACGCTCTTTGCGACGGCCCGCAGGCGCTCAGACCCGAGGAATTTGCTAAGGTAGTCAAGGAAGCAAACTCAATCAGGGAAATCATGACAAAGTTTTAAGGTGACAAGAATATGAAAATAGGAATTGTCGGCCTCGGCCTTATCGGCGGCTCTCTTGCGATTGCACTTTCGGAGAGCGGTAAGCATGAGGTTTTCGGCTTTGACAGAAACAGAAGTTCCGTTCTTGCGGCAAAGATGGTCAATGCAATTAAGGGAGAGCTTAACGATGAAACAATCGGCGAATGCGATGTAATATTCATTGCTCTTTACCCTCAGGCGACTATTGACTATGTCGAGGCGAACGCTTCAAAAATCAAAAAAGGCGCAATCGTTACCGACTGCGGCGGAGTTAAAAGAATGATCTGCGCCCCCTGCGAAAAAATCGCCGAAGAAAACGGCTTCACCTTCATCGGCGCTCACCCGATGGCAGGCACTCAGTTTTCGGGCTTCGGCCATGCAAAAGCAAATCTTTTCAAGGGCGCAACGATGATTTTAACCCCGAAAGATAACACGGATATCAGAATTTTGCAGTCGCTCAGAACCGTGCTTGACGATGCGGGCTTTGCAAGCGTTAATCTTACCTCACCCGAGGAACACGACAAGGTTATAGCCTTTACATCACAGCTTCCCCATATTATTTCAAACGCCTATGTCAAAAGCCCCGAAGCGATTCATCAGAAAGGCTTTTCGGCAGGCAGTTACAGGGATCTGACGAGGGTTTCAAAGCTTAATTCAACCATGTGGACGGAGCTTTTCTTTGAGAACAGCGACAATCTCACCAAAGAAATTGACTTTTTGATTGAAAAGCTCGGCGAATACAGCGCCGCTCTGAAGGCGGGCGACAAAGAGGGCTTGATTGCCCTGCTCGACGAGGGAACGGACAGCAAAAAACAGGCAAAGTAGGAGCAGAAATGGAAATTATAAAGGTTAATGCGTCAAAAGAATATGAAGTTGTTATCGGCGGCGGTATTCTGCCGATGCTCGGCAAAAAATGCGCTTCACTTTTCGGAAAAAGCAGGGCGGTTATCGTGACGGACAGCAATGTTGCGCCGCTCTGGCTTGAAAAAGCGAAAGAGAGCCTTGCAAATGCGGGCATTTCTCCCGTTGAATTTGTTTTCCCCTCAGGCGAGGAATCGAAAAGCATGAAAACGCTGTTTGAATTGCTTGAATTCATGGCGGAAAACAGGCTCACCAGAAGCGACTTTGCCGTTGCTCTCGGCGGAGGCGTAACGGGCGATATGACGGGTCTTGCCGCTTCGCTTTATCTGAGGGGCGTGCCCTTTGTTCAGGTGCCGACAACTCTGCTTGCGGCGGTGGATTCATCGGTAGGCGGCAAAACGGCGGTTAACCTGACGGCAGGCAAGAATCTTGCGGGCGCATTTTATCAGCCGTCGCTCGTTGTGTGCGATACCGACACGCTCTCAACCCTGCCCGAATCCGAATTTGCCAACGGAATGGCGGAGGTTATCAAATACGGCGTTATTTTTGACAAAGAATTGTTTGACAAAGTATGCGGCGGTAATGTAAAATCTAAGATTGAAAGCATTATCGCCCGCTGTGTGGAGCTTAAAAGAGATGTTGTTGCAAAGGACGAGTTCGACAAGGGCGAGAGACAGCTTCTCAATTTCGGCCACACGATGGCTCATTCCGTTGAAAAATGCAGTAATTTTGAGATTTCCCACGGCAGTGCAGTTGCAATTGGAATGGTCATTGCCGCAAAGGCGAGCGCAAAGCTCGGCTGGAGCGATGAGGATTGCACGGACATGATTATTAATGCGAATAAGAACAATAATCTGCCCGTCAAATGCGATTTCAAGCCCCGTGAGCTTGCCGACGCCGCCCTTTCGGATAAAAAACGCTCGGGAGGCACGATAAATTTCGTTGTTCCCCGTGTTGTCGGCGAATGTTACCTGCAAAAAATCCCCGTTGATGTTCTTTATAAAATTGCGGAATTTGCGGAATGAAACCGCAGAGAACACTTATGGAGTTAAAATTTTAATGGATATCAGAATCACACCGACCCCTTTGTGCGGCGGCATTGAGGGAATAGCGTCAAAGTCCTTTGCCCATAGGGCGCTTATTTGCGCCTGCCTTTCAAAGGGAAAAAGCAAAATCAGAATAAACACGACCTCCGACGACATCAGCGCAACGGTTTCCTGCCTTGAAAATCTCGGTGCGGTCATTGAAAAAGACGGTGCGGTCTGGTCGGTAACTCCGATTGAAGAACCGCCCGCTTTTGCCTGCATAGATTGCAGAGAAAGCGGCTCAACCATCCGCTTTCTGCTCCCCGTTGTCTGCGCTCTCGGCGTTAAAACCGAGATAAACGGCTCGGGCAGACTGCCCGAAAGACCTCTTTCTCCCCTGAAAGAGGAGCTTATCAGAATGGGCGCAAGCATTTCCGACAGCTTTCCGCTCAAGGTCAGCGGAAAAATCGGAGCGGGCGAATACACCCTCAGGGGCGATGTAAGCTCGCAGTTCGTAACGGGTCTTCTCATGGCTCTCTCTTATCTTGGCGGAGGAAAAATAAAACTCCTGCCGCCCGTTGAGTCAAGACCTTATATTGACATGACGGTTCAGGTTCTGCGCCGCTTCGGTGCGGATATTAAAGAAGAAAATAATACATTTTATATAGATTCTCACGGCTTGAAAGGCTGTGATTTCACGGTTGAGGCCGATTGGTCAAACGCCGCTTTCTGGCTTTGCTCGGGCTGCGCCGTTTCGGGGCTTAACGCCGATTCAACTCAGGGCGACAAGGCGATTATTTCCGTTCTCGAAAGAATGGGAGCAAAAACAGCCCGAAACGGTTCTGAATTCAGAGCCGATGTATCCGCCCTGCACGGCGCAAAAATCGACGCTTCGCAGATTCCCGACGCCGTGCCCGTTATTGCGGCTGTTGCGGCAACCGCAGAGGGTGAAACCGTGATTTATAACGCAGCAAGGCTTCGCCTGAAAGAGAGCGACCGCATTCAGACGACCGCCTCAATGCTCCGCTCGCTCGGAGCGGATGTTGCCGAAACCGATGACGGGCTGATAATCAAAGGCAAGCCCACGCTCAGCGGAGGAAAAACGGATTCATTTAACGACCACAGAATAGCGATGGCCGCCGCCGTTGCCGCCTGCAAATGCACGGGCGATGTAATAATCGGAAACGCTCAGGCGGTCAATAAATCATACCCCGAATTTTTTAACGATTATAACAAGCTGGGAGGTAAAGCCGATGTCCTGTAATTTCGGAAACAACATAAAATTAACGGTTTTCGGTCAGTCACATTCAACCGCAATCGGTGCTGTGGTTGACGGACTTCCCGCAGGAATAAAGATTGATTTTGACAGAGTTGCCGCCTTCATGGCAAGGCGTGCGCCCGGTCAGAGCGAGCTTTCAACCCCACGAAAGGAAGCCGACGAGTTTAAAATTCTCTCGGGAATTGTTGACGGAATGACCTGCGGCGCACCGATTTGCGCCGTTATCGAGAACACCAACACCCGTTCGGGTGACTATGACAAGCTCCGTGCTTTGCCCAGACCATCTCACAGCGACTATGCCGCATTTATGAAGCATAACGGCTTCAACGATATCAGAGGCGGCGGCAATTTCAGCGGAAGAATGACCGCTCCGCTCTGCTTCGCAGGCGCAGTATGCATTCAGATTCTTGAAAGCATGGGAGTTTATGTCGGGGCGCATATTGCATCGATAGGCAAGGTGGAGGATGACCGCTTTGACCCTGTTTCGGTCTGCAAGGCTGATTTTGATTCGATTCTTTCAAAGCCCTTTCCCGTTATCAACGACAGACAGGGCGAATTTATGCGAAAAGAAATATATGATGCCCGAAGCAGTGCCGATTCGGTCGGCGGAACGGTTGAATGTGCCGTTGTCGGCTTGAAAGCGGGAATAGGCGACCCGATTTTTGACGGAATGGAAAACCGCATAAGCTCGGCAATTTTCGGAATCCCCGCAGTTAAGGGAATAGAATTCGGCTCGGGCTTTGAGGGAAGCAAAAAAAGAGGAAGCGAAAACAATGACGCTTTTGTTCTCCGTGACGGAAAAATCGTTACCGAAACGAATAATCACGGCGGAATCCTCGGCGGTATCTCGTCGGGAATGCCTGTTGTCTTCCGCTGTGCATTGAAGCCTACCCCCTCGATAGGCAAGGAGCAGAACACGGTAAACCTCGTCAGCGGCGAGGAAGAAAAGCTCGTTGTCGGCGGCAGGCATGACCCCTGCATTGTTCCGAGAGCCGTTCCGTGCATTGAAGCGGCGGCGGCATTGGTAATTGCTGATTATTTAATGTAAATATAAAAAAGAAAGGTGATCTATAATGGATATCAGTCAGCTCAGAGCAAACATTGACAAAATCGACGGCGAGCTTACCGCACTTTTCCAAAAGAGAATGGAAACCGCCGCAGAAATCGCAAAATATAAGCAGGAAAATTCTCTGCCCGTTTTTGACAGAGAAAGAGAAAGGGATATTCTGAATGCAGTAACGGCAGACGTTCCCGATGAGATTCAAGGCTACACAAAGACTCTTTATCAGACTATTTTCGACCTGAGCCGTTCATATCAGAAGAAGCTCATCAAGCCGCAGTCATCCCTTTCAAAGAAGCTTGAAAAAGTGACCGCAGAAACTCCCTGCGAAAGACCCGACAGAGCGGTTGTTGCCTGCCAGGGCGTTGAGGGCGCATATTCTCAGTTTGCATGCGACAAGATGTTTTCCTACCCCTCAATCATGTATTTCTCGGGCTTTGAGGAGGTATTCAAGGCGGTTGACAGCGGACTTTGCCGCTACGGCGTGCTTCCTCTTGAAAACAGCTCCGCAGGTTCGGTCAACAAGGTCTATGACCTTATGAATAAATATAAATTCTACATTACCCACAGCATCAAGCTGTTTATCGGTCACGCTCTGCTTGCTCCCGAGGGTGTTTCAATCGGCGAAATCAAGGAGATTTTCTCCCATGAGCAGGCTATTAATCAATGCTCCGACTTCATTGCTTCGCTCGGCGTTAAGGTCACGGTCTGCGAAAACACAGCCGCCGCCGCAAAGATGGTTGCCGACAGCGGCAGAACAGACTGTGCCGCAATCGGCTCAAAGGATTGCGCAGAGCTTTACGGCATGAAAGTTCTCAAAAGCGGCATTCAGAACACCGACAACAACTACACCCGCTTCATCTGCATTTCAAAGAAGCTTGAAATCTATCCCGGCGCAAACAAGACGAGCATTATGATGACCATTCCTCACAAGCCGGGTTCACTTTATTATATCATTTCAAGATTTGCCGCCCTCGGCCTTAACCTCACGAAGCTGGAGAGCCGACCGATTCCCGGCAGTAATTTTGAATTCATGTTCTATTTCGATGTTGACGCATCGGTTTATTCCGAAAATCTCAAGACTCTGCTCAGCGAGCTTGAAAATGACGGCGAGCAGTTCAGCTATCTCGGCAGTTATTCGGAAGACTAAAGGGTGATTTTATGTTCGGTCTATTAGGCGGCAAGCTTTCTCATTCGCTTTCGCCGCAGATTCATTCACGCCTGTGCGACTATGAATACAGGCTGTTCCCGACGGAGCCTCAGAATCTGGATAAATTCTTTTCCGACAATTCGCTTGAGGGCTTCAATGTCACCATTCCTTATAAAATCGAAGCGTTCAACCGCTGTGCCGAGCGTTCGGAGACGGCGGAAAAGGTCGGCAGCGTCAACACCGTTGTCCGCAGACCCGACGGCTCGTTTTACGGCGATAACACCGATTATTTCGGTTTTATGTATATGGCGAAAAAATGCGGGTGCGACTTCAAAGGTAAAAAGGTTCTCATTCTCGGTTCGGGCGGCGCAAGCCTGACGGTCAGCCATGCCGTGCGTGACGCAGGGGCGGCGCAGACGGTTGTTGTTTCCCGCTCGGGAGAGGATAATTATTCCAACATCAGCCGCCATTACGATGCGGATATCATCGTCAACACAACGCCTGTCGGAATGTACCCGAACAACGGCGAGCGGCTCATTGACCTTGAAAAATTCACCCGATGCCGCAAGGCTCTCGACCTTATCTATAACCCTGCAAGAACGGTTTTTCTGCTTGACGCTCAAAGGCTCGGCATTGATTGCATCAACGGGCTTTATATGCTCGTTGCCCAGGCTCTCAGAGCCGCCGAAATATTCACGGGCAAGAGCATTCCGCTGAACAGGATCGATGAAATCTACGATGAGATAATCAAAGAACAGAAAAATATCGTGCTTGTCGGTATGCCCGGTTGCGGAAAATCGACCGCCGCCGCTCTGCTCTCCGAAAAGACGGGCAGGGAGTGTGTTGATACAGACGCTATCGTTGAAGCGGGCGGAGAAAAAATTCCCGATATCTTTGCAAAATACGGTGAGGAGGAATTCCGCCGCCGTGAGACCGAGGCGGTTCGCCTTGCCGGCAAGGATAAGGGCAAAATTATCGCAACGGGCGGGGGAGCGATTCTCAGACCCGAAAATCGGATTGCTCTGAGAGAAAATTCAACCGTAATTTTTCTCAAAGCCCCGATTGAAGCCCTTGCGACCGACGGCAGACCCCTCTCCGAAAGCGAGCAGGCGCTCAGAAAAATGTATGAACGCAGGCTTCCGCTTTATCTTGAAACAGCGGATTTTGCCGTTGAGGTTGATCCGAACCCCGAAATAACAGTCAGGAGGATATGCGAATGCGTTTGCTTGTAATAAACGGCCCGAATCTTAACATGCTCGGCGTCAGAGAACCCGATATTTACGGCAAAAACACCTACGCCGACCTTTGCGGAATGATTGAAAGCTACGCCGCCGAAAAGGGCGTTGAGGTTAAGCTTTTTCAGTCAAATCACGAGGGTGCAATAGTAGATGAGATTCAAGCGGCTCTCGGCAGATTTGACGGAATCATCATCAACCCCGCCGCCTACACTCACACGAGCGTTGCGATTCTTGACGCATTAAAAGCCGTTGCGCTCCCTGCGGTTGAGATTCACATTTCCGATGTCAGCGCAAGGGAGAGCTTCCGCCAAATTTCCTATGCCGGCATGGCGTGCGAAAAATCGTTCATCGGTCTCGGCTTTGAAGGCTATCTCAGAGCGATTGATTACCTGACAGAAAAATATTCATAATCTTATCGGCTGCTCGGCAGATCTCCGTTTGAGGGATTGCTGAGCAGTTTTCCGTTTTCATCGAAGCGTGAGCCGTGGCACGGGCAGTCCCACGAATGCTCGTGCGGATTCCATTTCAAGGCACAGCCGAGGTGAGGGCACCGTTTTGAGAAAATGAAAGCAGATTTGTGACAGCTTCAAAGGCATTAACGGCAAGCTGAGAATGCAGAATCGACCTTGACGGAGAGAAAACCGCCGCATAAGGATTTTCTTTTCCGAGAATCCTATCCGAAATAATTGCAGCAGCCGCCATTGAGGAACTCATTCCCCATTTATTAAAGCCCGTTGCAACAAAAAGATTTGCCGTGCGTTTTGAATAACGCCCGATAATCAGAACATCGGTTTTTATGTCTCCGCAGAGCTTTTCATATTTTGGCAGTTCCGAATGCTTTATCCATATTGATTCCATAACATCACCGGAATTTAGTATGTGCTTTTTATCCGATTTGAAGCATAATTCAAACTGAATAATTAATAAAGCGTTCTTGCTTTTTCTATATAGATATATTATAATTCCACTCATGAAAAAGAAAGGCTTACGCCTTTTGCAGAGCATTTAGAATATTTAAAGAATGGCAGGTGATATATGTTGATTGATTTTGAAGCGGCTGAGAGAATAGCCCTCAAACATTATAAAAGCGTATATCACTATTGTTTTGTGAAGCTGCAGGATCAGCATGCTGCTGAGGATATAACACAGGATGTGTTTTTGTATTTCCAGCAAAAGTCACACGAACTTTGCGAGGATAAAATCGGCAATTGGCTGATTTCGGTTGCAAGCAAAAAGGTTATGGATGAATTCAAGGCAAAGAAAAAGCGGCCGAAAGATGAGGTGTATGAAGATATTCCCGACCTCAAAGCTGAGCACCTTTTGTCCGAGGTTGAATATTCCGTTCCGATAACCGAAAATGAGATTTTAAAAGCCAGGGATAAAATATTCAGCCTGCTGACACCTGAAGAAGTCGCACTGTTGAAAGCCGTATATGAGGAACACAGAAAATATTCCGAAATTGCAGAAAGCGAAAACATTTCCGAAAACGCTTTGAGAATCAGGATAAGCCGCCTGAAAGTTAAAATCAAGTCAATGGCGGAGGTTGCGTTCCTGGCTTTGCTGATTTTGCTTTCAAAATTGTAGCAGAAATACTTTTTTTCAAAAAAATTTAAAAAAATATGAAACAATTCACGATTTTCGCCATTATATAATGAGGGGATAATTGCTTCTTTTAAATCTTATTTAGCAGGAGGTGACAAAAGCCATGGGGATTAACAATGAATACGACCTTACAAAAGCCGGCATCATCAAGAAGCTGGAAGCAATCATTGATTCGGAACTCAGCAAGGCATACGAAGAAATCGACCTGAGTCTTGTAGACGAATGTGTTAATTTCCTCATGGAACTGAGAGAAGAAAAAGGTCTTACAGATGAAGAAATATCAATCAAAGTTGAAGCGATTCCTTTTGTCGGAAAAAGCACTTCGGATAAATCGCAAAAGAGGAGAAAATTCGGCGTCAGAAAAGCTTTGCTGACGGCGGCAATCCTCATTATTATTGCAATGCTGGGCAGTATCGTTGCCTCGTCGTTCGGAACGGATGCGGTTGACGTTCTCCGCAGAATCGGTCACGGCATTGCGGAAATGGTCAGCGGTGAAAAGCTTGATGTCGGCGGAATAACAATAGTCAAGCTCGATTCGTCGGAGAAATACGGTTCTGTTGAGGAGCTGCTTGAAAAGGAGCATATTCATATTATTTATCCGACCTATCTGCCGGAAGGCTCGGAAGTTGAAAAGATATATATAACGGAGTTTGACGGTATAACAGAAATTATTTTTCAGGTCAAAGGCACAGACACCGTTTCTCTCGGAGTGTATCTTAACTGTGGAATAACCGAGGAAGAAGAAAATGCGGCTGAACAAAAAGAGACAGTCAACGGAATGCGTTGCCTGTTTGTTAATGCGCCCGACAGGGTTCAGGCGGTTTTTGAACATAAAGGCAACAAGTATGTTATCGGCTACAATGATTACGGCGAATTAATCAAAATAATTGAAAGCTTTGAAGAAGTAAAAGAAAACTAAAGATAATAAACCGCCCGCCTCAATGCAATGACATTAAGACGGGCGGGTGTTATTTTGTAAACCAAGTTTAAATGAAATATTGCTGACGCAATGTGAAATAATTTAAGGATTATGAAATTCTCTGCTTACGCAGAAATTGAAAAAAAACCACCCATCGCCGC
>JAEDKI010000054.1 GCA_016295895.1 Clostridiaceae bacterium
CCGCTGAACCCGCAAGGATTCAACGGCTTTTCCTATTCCGTTCAGCTTTTAACGACAGCTGTTAACCGATTCATAAGCCATCTGAGGATAATCGGTCATGATGCAATCTGCTCCGTTTTCGGTCAGAGTTTTAACATCGTCCGCATCATTTATCGTCCAATACTGAACGGCGATGTCATATTTATGGGCATAGTTTATAAGCTGTCTTGTGCCGAGGTTGATTAAATTATTCATTGCGCTCTCTCCGTAAGGTATCTGAAGCGCAACATAGGTTACATCAAGGTCATCAAGATTCCAATCCATTCTGCAATAGATATAGAACTGAAGCACTTCGAGAACTCCCGCAGAACGGGGCATATCGGGATATTTTTTCTCCATATAAATCGAAACATCGGGCTGGAAGGTTGCCCAGATTACTCTGTCCTTCATTCCCCTCTCGTTGATGATTGAATAGAGCTTGTCTGCCGCTTTCATTCCGTCTTTTCCCTTGCTCTTGATTTCGATGATATACCTGTACTCTTTGCCGTCGCTGTGCGATTCGATATAATCAATTATGGATTCGCAGGTTGCAACCCTTAAGTTTTCGGGAATGTCGTCTCCCCTCAGACCTCTGTAGGGATACTCGCCGTCAATGCAGAAATTCTCGCCGAGATTCAGAACCTGAGCCTCCTCAAAGGTCAGCTCAGAGGCATATACATTTTCTCTGCCGAATTCCTCAACGGCATTTGAGGTTGCGTCATATGTAAGGTTATGAAGTAATATAAGCTCGCCGTCTGCCGTAATCTGAACATCAAATTCAAAGGTATCAACGCCGAGAGTGTCTTTTTCTTCAATGACCTTTTCAAAAGCCATGAGCGTGTTCTGCGGAGCAATGCCCGCACCCGACCTGTGAGCGGAAACATCGGGGTCTTTGTATTCGTTGATATAGGGGTTCTGAGCGTTCTCGTTGATAATAACCGGAGTGCCCGGCTTATCCGCCGCTCCCATGTTCAGCATCAGCGGGATTATCATTGCAACCGCAACGATTGAATGATAAAGGTTTTTCAGCATTAAAATAAGATTCATTCCGTTTTCTCCTTTTCCAAAGAAATAATATGCTTATTATATGCCAAATCCTGCATTTTTTCAATACTAAAAATTGAAAATCGCTGTTTTAAAACGGCACAAACCCGCCTGCGCCCAAACGCACAGACGGGTTTGCAAATTAATATGGGTGTTTGTAATTTTGCCTATTCCGTCAAGCCCACGGATTAAAGCTTTCAGGCTGACGGATATCGGGAAGCAAAAACTGTTCCCAAAGATACCATTTTCCGTCCTTGGCTTCTCTGAGCTGAACGGGTCTGGGATTGTCTGCTCCTCCCGAGGGTATAAAGAGCTTTGCATAGCCCTGCGCTTCATAGGAATGAGGGTTTTCGCTGACCGAAACGGTTAACGGCATTGACGGCCGGTAATCGTTTTCGGGCGTTGCGCCCGCAAAATATGAGCGGGGAACATAATCCTTATCCATGAAACGGTCGGAAATAAACTGCTTATCCATGCCGCTCAAGGGTCTGGGACCTCTGAGATAATTGAGCATTTCAAAACAAAGCTCCTTGCTTTGGGGATAACAGCTCAGCGCAAGCACGGTCATTGCCGCCGTCTCAAACGGCGTTGAAAGAGCCGCCTGAGGCAAAGCTTTGAATTCTTCAACGCTTGAAGGCATTGAACCGAAAACTATTTTTTCGGTCTTGTTGCCGATATTCTGCGCCGCTTTCGTCACGGTTTCTCTGACTGTTTGCGTAACTGCGGCTTTTGCTTTGCTTTTGAGCATATCGAAAAGTGCCATTGAAACAACTCCTTTAAATTAAAACGATCTTCCGCTGCCGCCGTGGCTTCTGCCGGACGAGCTTGTGTGGCTGCCGCCCGAGCTGCCGCCCGAGCTGCTGTCGTCGCTCTTAGGCTTGGGCGTTTGATAAAGCCTTTTGCCGATAAAAGTATCGTAGCTGCCCGTAACAACCATACTGCCGGGTCTTGTGTAGACGGTTGCATTTGTCTGCTTCCTGACAGACTTATTCTTTCCCGCAATGCTCTTTATGATAATAAATCCTGCAAGCATTCCGATTACAATACACATCAAAAGCCATATAAAGCTGACATTGGGTTTAAGATATTTTTCACCGAGATCGGCATAGGTGTTAAAAGCCGAAGCATAATTCTCGTTTTTGAGGTCATCTATCATTGAGTCAATTATGTTGTCGCAAACGGAATTACTAAAGGCTTTTAATCCCTTTCCGTGGGTTGTGATGTGAATATATCTGTTGCCCTCTTCGCCGGGTTTATACAGAACGAGCATTCCGTCATCATTCTCGCCGTAGCCGTAGCCGTTGTAATCATAGAAATCGTCGGCATATTCTTCGGCCGTCTTGCCCTCAAGGTCAGGCACGGTCAGAACCGCAAGCTCCATTTGGTATTCCTGCGCCAGCGTTTCAAATCTTGCACAAAGCGCATTTTCTTCTTCGGTTGTGAGCAAATCGGCATTATCCACAACAAGCGGAAGTGTGCGCTCAACGGGAACAAATTCTGTTGCTGATTCTCCGCTGCCGTCAGATTCGCCGACAGGCGTTGTCACGGGAGAAGCATAAGCGCCGCCTTCGAGAACGGTCTCAACCGCCGCATAATACGAGGCAATGCCGCCGTAATATGTTTCGTTTGAGTCGTAGGCATTCCAGATAATATCCTCAATCTGCTCGGTGATGACGGTTTCGGCGTCTCCCGAAAGGTAGATTGAATACTTTTCTCCGCCGATATTATCCGTAATCAGAATACCGTTTTCGCTGTCCGCCTCAAGATTGTAAAGCTCCTCGGAATAGTCATAGGTTGAGCCGTCAACATTTTCCGCAATGCAAAACATTACGCAATAGCCGTAGAGATTTTCAATTCTGTTTGCCATTGAATCAAGCTCGGCTATCTCCTCATATGACAAATGGCTACCGTCGTCAAAAATATGAGTGCTTGCTGCAGATGCGGAAATCACCGCCGAGAAGCAAATAACAAGCGCAAAAAGGAGCGCAATAATTCTCTTTTTCATTTTCCGCACCTCCTTACAACAGCTCAATCAGCCATGAAATGCCGTAAAGCAGAGCGCTGATTCCCGCTCCGAGAAGCAGAGTGGCATTTCTGACGGCTTTTTTATCCGTCGGAATGTCTCCGACAAATTTGCCCGTCTGACCGTTCATTGCGAACGTGTATTCATTGCCGTTCCACTTCGTTTTCAGAATCCAGACGGGATAAAGCGCATATTTATAAAATCCGTCTGCGATATTAATATAAGTGCTTTTCGGGGTAACGTTTGTATAGCCCTGAACGGTTTCGGCAAATGCGGAGCCTGCGCTGTTCCTGATTCTTTCATTTGCTCTGCCTATGCTTTGTTCCACGCTGACATCATATTTATCGGCAAGATAACCCGCAAGATAAGCGGTATTGAAATCAACAGCCTGTGAAACATCAAACGGCTCAATGGATTCCATAAGGTCATCGGGCATCTTTTCGGAGCCGTCAACGGGCACATTGTCAAAGCCTATGCTTCCGCTTCTGAAAACATTATAGCTTTCAACCTCGGTATAATCATAATCGGAGTCAGACCATTTTCTGACTTTTTCAGCCGAATAATTAACATTTGCGGCGGCATTGCAGGTAAAAAGCCAATGGGGAACATAAACGCCCTTAATCTCGTCGATATGGTTGTTATCCTTAAAAGCTTTGGGAACAAATTTCTTTGTTGCAATATGTTTCTTCAGGGCTTCCTTTGCAGCTTTTTTATCGAGCTTGAAAGGAATGACAAGATCGGGACGGAGCGCACCCGAAAACTTGCCTTTGACAACAACCTGATTGCCGCAGTAAGGGCAGGTTGTTGCGCCCGTTGTTGAATCGGCGATTATTTCTCCGCCGCAGGATTTGCAGGAATAGACCGACATTCCGTCGGTTTCTCCCTCGCTCCATTCGGAGTTCTGAGAGCTCCAATTAATATCATCCTGCATTTCCTCGGACCCGTTATCCTGAGGAAAATCATTGATATCAAACTCTGTGTCGCAATAGGGGCATTTCAGCTTTTGCGAGCCTGTGTCAAAGGCAACTGCGCCTCCGCAGCAGGGGCACTTTTGCTCTGTAACTGCTGACAAGGTTAATCATCTCCTTGTAGATAAGACATTAAAATATTATGCACTTCGTTAAAAATTCCGTTACAGCCCTCGGGAAGCTCCTGATTGCTGTTGAATGTTACAGATATGTTTTCTTCCTTTACGGAAAAAGTCAACGATACCGTTGGAGCGTCAAGTGCGATAATTTCGCTGTATTTTAACTTTCCCCAACCCATAACTCCGCATTCCGAGCAAACGGCACGGATTTTTTCAACCGCTTCAAACGGAACGGAAAGCGTTTTTGTTTCTTCGGGCGCTCCGTTATACGGAATTCTTGACGACTCAATAACGGCAGAGCCGTTTTCATCGGTGGAGAGCCTGATATACAGGCTCTCGCCCTCCATTCCGCCGTGAATGGAATAAACGCACTCATCGACGAAATTCGCCATGTTGTTTTCCATTCCGCCCTTGTCGGTTACGGAATTATGAGAAACAACGCATACAATCCCGACAGCCAAAGCTGCAACCGTTATTACCGAAACAAAGACAATCAACAGAATTTTCATTATTGATAAGTTTTTCACTGCCTCGGAGTTCCGCAGCACTCGCAGAATCTGCTCTCACCGTTTCTTGCTCCGCAGGCGGGGCATACCCAGCCCTGAGCGGCAGGCTGAACAGGCTGCTGAGCATAAGCGTTAGGCTGCTGAGCGGCATATCCGCCCGCCGCAGCACCGAAAGCCGCATTGGGAGCCTGCTGATAAGGATTCTGCTGTGCGTAAGGGTTCTGCTGCTGTGCATAAGGATTCTGCTGTGCAAATCCGCCCTGAGGAGCATAGCCCTGATTCATGGGCATACCGTTGTTCATAGGCATACCGTTATTCATGGGCATACCGTTGTTCATGGGCATGCCGTTGTTCATGGGCATACCATTGTTCATGGGCATACCGCCGTTCATTCCCATGCCCATATTCATGCCGCCCATGTTCATGTTCGGCATTGCCGCACCGGGAGTGAGAGTGCTGATAACCTGCATTGCCATCTGCTGGAAGCGGTTATACTCTATTGTGCCGACGCCCTCAACTCTTGTGTCGTTGAGTGTAACCTCAAATTCATCAAAATAGGGGTTAGTGACCTTGAATTCAAGAATAAAGTCATAGTAGAAATTATATCTCGGCGGGCTGTAGCTGACACGCTGACCGTCCTTGCCCTGAGTGTAAATCTCGTCTTTATCCTCATCAATTTTAAGGGTACAGCTCATAATGCTTGAAAGAGGCATAACATCGGGATTTTCCTCCGACCAACTGCCCTTATTGAAGCGGGATACAACAAAATTGCCGTTCATTGTGTCAACATAAATCTTTTTATCCTCGCCGAAGGTAAGGTTCGGAGTGAAGGCTGCAAGAGCCTGCTTATTCTGCTCTCTGTAAGCAAGCTGCTGTTTGATTTCATCAATCGTTGAGCTTCTTCTGTCGCTGAAAAACGGTGAAAGCTTCTTTGCACAGTCCTTGCACATGTTGCCGTCCTCAAGCTTTCTGTTGCCTAAAAGTCCAATTTTTTCTCCGCAGATGTCGCAGAATTTTTTGTCAAAAAGTCCCATGGCTATTTCTCCTTTATTTAATAATTTATTTAACGCTGAGTCTGCTGATAATTGCCTGATTACCTGCGATTGTGCCGTCATCGGCGGGGGCTTTGTTGCCCGAGAATGACGAAAAAGCAAAAAGCATTATCAATGCAAGTGAAAGCGCAATTTTTTATATTAAAAACTCCTCTGATTTAATTATTTCGCATCATTATCATCAAAAACATCTCCGCACTCGGGGCAGAACTTGGGCGGATTATGGGGATCCTCGGGCTGCCAGCCGCACTTATCACAGCGGTAGAGAGGCGCACCCTCGGGCTTCTTTGCGCCGCATTCCGGGCAGAATTTGCCTTTATTAACAGCTCCGCAAGAGCACTTCCAACCCTCATCGGCAGGCTTGGGTGAGCCGCACTCGGGGCAGAACTTACCTGTTGCGGTTGCGCCGCAGGAGCATTTCCAGCCCTCCTGATCAGGCTTGGGTTCGGGCTTCTTTGCGCCGCAGTTGGGGCAGAAATTGCCCGATACGGTTGCTCCGCATGCACAGGTCCAGCCGTTTGCGGGAGCCGCAGGCTGTTGAGGCTGCTGTGCCTGCTGCTGTATCTGCTGCTGAACGCCCATATTGTAGAGACCCTGAGCGGCATTGAATCCGCCTCCGCCCATGCCCATTGCCATGCCCATGCCCATAAAGCCCGTCATTGCTCCGGCTTCATTTCCTGCGGCATTTTCCATGGAGTTTGCGGTGGCGTCGGTCATTCTTCCTGCCATCATGAACGGATTGCTGCCCATTGTTGCGGCGTCCTCAAGCTGATTAATCTTCTTCATATCTTCCTCTGTGAGGTTGATGGGATTAATCGCTATGCTGTTAACGGCAATACCTCTGTCCTCTGTCCATGTCTGAGCAAGGGCTGAGTTAAGCGCATCTTTAAGTTCTTTTGTGTGGGCGGGAATCTGAGAGGGACGAAGCTCCAGCTCCGAAAGAGTCGCAAAAGCAGGCTGCAAAGCGTCGATAAATTCGGCTTTGAGCTGACCGTCAATTTCCTCTCTCGTGTATTCATCGGCAACATTTCCGCAAACCTTCGTATAGAAAAGCAGAGGATCGACGATTTTGTAGGAATAAACGCCGTTGCATCTGACCAGAACCGTTCTGCGCATATTGATATGTTTATTGACAACATCGAACATAAACGGATTGGGCGTGCCGAATTTGTTATCTATTATTTCCTTGGTGTTGAAATAATAGACTCTCTGATCCTTTCCGGGGTCGCCGCCGAAAGCGAAACGCTTGCCGACAGTCTTAAATGATTGCTTGATGCTTTCGCCGAGATTGCCCGAGAAAATTGACGGCTCGGTTGAGGAATCATAGGTGAATTCGCCCGGCTCTGCGCAGACCTCAACAACCTTTCCGTTTTCAACGATAATCATGCACTGTCCGTCGGCAACGGCTATGCCCGAACCGTTGGAAATGATGTTGTCATTGCCCTTTGTGTTGGAGGAGCGACCCGAAATCCGCTTCTGACCCTTTACAACCAGAACATCCTTGCTGATTGAATCGCAATAGAAAAATTCTTTCCATTGATCAGCAAGCGTTCCGCCGAGCGCACCCAATCCTGCTTTAATAAGTCCCATATTAATTTCTCCTTTCGGAATTTAATTATTTTTTCAGCCCTTCGGCAATTCGCAGTCCTCAACCCTGAGAACCGTATAGCCGAAAGGATTGTTTTCATCATAGCTGTCAAGCGGTTTCACGATAACCGCCTTGTCGGCTTCAAGAACCTCGTATTCGTCCGGATAGGTATAAACCTTAATTTTAACCGTATATGTTCCGTCGCCGTTATCCTCAACCCCGTAAAACTCCGAGCTGTGCAAATCGCCGTAGGAACACGGCATAATCTCATATTCCTCATAAGCTTGAGGCGTGTAGACAACATATCCGCCGTCGGGAAAATCGGGATATGCTCCGTTAAATGACGGATAAAGAGCGGAAATATAAGCTCTTGCAACCCATTCGGTCAGTTTTAAATTTTCGCCGTTGAATGCATCTCCGCCCGCCGCCTCATAATTTTGCGTTACTGCAAAGGCAAAGGTCTGCCAGAATGCGTAATTATCTTTTACGGCAGTATCATTATCGTTATCAGCCGCAGTTATCGCATGAGAAAGGCAGAGAGCATAGAACGGCGAATCCTCGGTTATTTCTCCGGGATAGTATTTTTCGCCGATAAGTTCAACTGCTTTCGACTCATCGCCCATTCCGTCATACTGAATGTTATATTCCGCTCTTAAGCCGCCGTATTCGGCAACAAGGCGGTATTCGGGAATGGCTTCTCCGACGGTGCAGGAAAATTCATAATACTTTCCCTTTTCGGTTTCAATTTCAAAAATGTTTTCGATTATCTGAAAATTACCGACTTCATTAACCCAGCTTATATATTCAAGTCCGACTTTAACGCCGTCCTTTTCAGCCCTGAATTTCCATGTTTCGTTAAATTCGCCGTCAATTCCCGTTTCAATTTTTTCGGCTTTTTTGATTGCCTTATATTCCTTTGAATCGGGATAGCGGAACAAGGTCAGAAATGTCGGATCGTCGTCCCTTTCGGTAACGGCAACCGTGCTTTCAATTCCGGCATTGACCGCCGAAGCCTGCTCCGTTGCCGCCGTTGTTGTTTCGCTCTCCGAACCGCCGCCGCAGGCGGCAAGTGACAGCAGAAATGCAAGTGATAAAATAATTGCCGCAGCTTTTTTCACGGAATTCTCCCCTTTCTCAGCCCATTGAATTCGTGACATATATCGTGCAGTCAACGCCGTCGCCGGGATATTCATAAGGAACGGTCATTTCTTTGTCAAGATAAACCGCAACTTCTTCATACTCATAGGGAACCATCTCCCAATCGGTGGGAATACTGTATTCCTTTGTTGTGACATTGCTGCCAGAATTGCCCGCTATTTCGCTGACAACGGTAACCTTTTTAAGCTCACCGTCCCATCCGTCAATCAATGAAGCATATTCAACCGATGTGTCATAGTCAAAATAAATCTCGTTTAATTCTTCATCATCATATCTGCAAACAGATTTTCTGACTGCAAGAGTTTCTTTGTCAAAGAAATGGTTCTCGACATAATGAATATCTTCATCCGCTCCCGTAACACGGAACTCGTAAAGTCCGTCGCTTTCGCCGACATATTCGACTGTCTCTCCCGTTACGTTATCGGAAATCATGTATTCATAAGGAAATTCTCCGTTGACATCGGGAAGCTCCTCGGCGCTGAAAGTAACCGTGACTCTGTCGCCGTTTTGGGAAAAGTTCATCCCGTTATACCAACACCAGATCTCGGATTCACTTTCTGACGGGCGGTTATCCTCGATATAAAAAGGCTTACCGTCTTTCAGGAACATATATTTGACAATTGATGAATCCGCATATTCGCAGGTTATTCTGATTGAATCATATACCGACAAAAGATAATCGACGGTATTTGACATATAGATATCTTCAGCGGTAATTTGCTCGGGAGACTTTTCAAGGACTTCTGATACCTCCTGATTTGCGGAAGTTGTTTCTCCTGCCGACGGCTGAGCCGTTTCGGTTCCGTTCTCTTTTTCACCGCAGGCGGCAAAGCCAAACAGCATTGCGGCGCAAATCGCAACCGAAAGGGTTCTTTTAATAAGTTTCATTGATTTTCCTCCTCGGCATATATATTTAAATTTTTCATTAAATCAGAACTCCTTATCACCTGAATCGGCGGTTATTTGGATTTTTTAATTCCCGTCTTTATTCCGTGGCTGACCGACTGAATAAGGATTTTTATTTTCCTGCGGTTTGGTCGGTTCTGAAGACCTGTTTACCCATTCTATGACAATCGTTTGCCCAAGCATGAGCACAATCCAAAGCCCGAGTGCACCTGCGAACCACCAAATCGATATTTTGAGCCAGAAATGGAGTGCAAGCAGAATCCACGCAGGAACAGACCATTCAAGATTCAGAATCAGATTCATCAAAAAGCAAAGCAGGAATCCGCCGTGTATTTTAGTCTTTCTCACGGTTTTGCCTCCGAAAAACATATTTCTGTCCCTTTTGTGACAGAAAAGGGTCGACTGCGAAGATTTTCGTCATCGCCCCTTAATCATTCCGATTATACCATTATGATTATATAATTACTAAAAGAGTTTTTCACCCTACAAATGTAGGGATTTTATAAAAATGGCGTGTTTTTTAAACAAAAAATATTTAACTGTTGAAATGCACTCGGAAGAAATGATATAATTCCGTTGAAGGCAAGCAATCGGAGGTTTGACATGGATAAATTCAGGCTCGGCGCTTCATATTATCCCGAATGGTGGAGCGAGAAGGAATGGGAAGAAGATTTTTCAAAAATGGAGGCTCTCGGCTTCAATGTTGTGCGAATGGGCGAATTTGCATGGAGCTGGTTTGAGCCGAGAGAGGGAGAATACAATTTTGAGCCGATGCTCCGTGCGCTTGACTGCGCAGAAAAGCACGGCATAAAAGTTATAATGGGCACAACCACGGCGGTCTGCCCCGCATGGCTATATAAAAAATACCCCGAGGTCAAGGGCGGCAATGAAAAAGGACATTACGACTTTGGGGGCAGAAAGGGACAGTGCCTTTCAAGCCCGATTTTTCTTGAATATGCCGCAAGGATAACCGAAGCTCAGGCAAAAGCTCTCGGCAATCATCCCGCAATAATCGGCTGGCAGCTTGATAACGAGCCGGGCTTTCCGTTCAGCGATTTTGACCCTTGCTGCACCGACGGCTTCCGCCTGTGGCTCAAAGAAAAATACGGCACAATAGATAAGCTCAACGAAGCATGGTGCACGATGATGTGGTCGAATGTATATAACGACTTTGACGAGATTGATATTCCCGTTAACGCCTGCGAGGGCGGTTGGACAAACGAAATCCGCCTTGACTACAGAAAATATTTTTCGTTCACCTTTAACAGACTTTTAAGAACGGAAGCGGAAATAGTCCGCCGCCATTCTCCGAACCGTTTTCTCTACACAAACTGGCCGGGAGCAAACTGGTCGGTCAACTGCTTTGAGGGCAGCGAATATCTTGACTATGCGGGCTGGGATAATTATGTCGGCCAGCCCAACGGCGA
>JAEDKI010000220.1 GCA_016295895.1 Clostridiaceae bacterium
AATACGCCGTAATATCAAATTTTCGGCATATTGTGTTCAACTCCCATCACCTTAAAGTGACCGCTTTCGCCGTCACAAATAATTTCCAATATGTGCCTTGGAAAGGAAAAATGAATAAATGAACAAAACCGTTACCGGCTGCATAGTGACCTATAACAACATTGCAACCATTGACAATGCTCTGGGTTCGCTTTTCAAATGCACCGAGGTTCCGTTCCGACTTTTCGTTGTTGACAACGGCTCAACCGACGGAACGATTGAACATATAGAAAAGAACTATCCTCAGGTTACCGTTGTCAGAAACAGCAAAAATGTCGGCTTCGGAGCAGGCCATAACACCGTTCTTGATATGCTCGACTCCGACTATCACGCCATCATTAACCCCGACATTATCGTTCGTGACGATGTAATTTCAAAGCTTGTTGATTTTCTTGAAAGCAACGGAGATGTCGGGATGGTTTCGCCCGAAATCAGGTTCCCCGACGGCAGGCTTCAGATTCTCGGCAAGCGTAATCCCAGCCCTGTCTTTCTTGCGGCAAGCAGAATGAGGGGCAACGGCGAGCCGGGCGAAACGCTCAGAAAATATGCCATGCTGGACTGCGACCTTTCAAAGCCCCTTGACATTGAAAACGCCACGGGCTGCTTCATGTTTATCCGAACGAAGCTTTTCAAGGAGCTCGGCGGCTTTGACAAACGGTATTTCATGTATTTTGAAGACTGCGACCTGACCCGTGAGGTCAATCGAAGAAGCAGAACGGTTTATTATCCCGGAGCGACCGTTTACCACGAATGGGGCAGAGAATCAAAGAAGAATTTTAAGCTAAAGCTTATTCAGATCAATTCCATGATGCATTATTTTGCAAAATGGGGCTTGAAATAAGCGGAAACGGAAAATCTATGAAATATTTGAAAAATTTCTATAAATACAGATATCTCCTCTATGAGATTGTCCGTAAGAACATAAAACTCCAATACAGAAACTCCGTTCTCGGCGTTTTCTGGACATTTTTGCAGCCGCTCCTGACAACTCTTGTTCTTATCATGGTTTTCGGCGGCGTTTTCGGCAACAAGAGCGCATCGATGGTCAACTACCCCATCTACCTGCTCTGCGGCCGTCTGATTTTTGAATTCTACACCCAATCAACAAAAAGGGCAATGCGCTCAATCCGCAACAGCGCTTCGGTTATCAAAAAGGTTTATGTTCCGAAATACATTTATCCCATATCAAATGTAATTTCAACCTTCGTAACCTTCCTGATTTCATTGCTCGTGCTTGTCTGCTTCATTGTATTTTTCTACTTTTTCTCCGACAAGCAGCCGCACATCACTCCTTATATTTTCCTATCTCCGATTCCGATTGTTATTCTGCTGATACTTTGCCTCGGAGTCGGTCTGCTGCTCAGCACGCTTGAAGTGTTCTTCAAGGATGTCGAATATCTTTATGAAGTATTCTGCACCCTGCTTTTCTATATCACCCCGATATTCTATCAGGTTGAGCAGCTTCACATTGACAGCAAGCTGTTCAGAATGGCTCTCATGGCAAACCCGCTTTATTCAATAACCAACATGTTCAGAAGCTGTGTGCTTTTCGGCGAGATGTTTAACATGAACTGGCTCTACTATTCGCTCGGCTTCAGCCTGCTGACTGTTTTAATCGGGCTGTGGGCATTCTATAAAAACCAGGATAAATTCATCCTTCATATATGAGGAAAGGAAAAGCATATGAGCAAACCGGCTATAGTTGTTGACAACATGAGCATGATGTTCAATCTCAACAAAGAAAAGGTTGACAACATTAAAGAATATGTTATTAAGCTTCTGACAAGGAAGCTGCATTTCACCGAATTCTGGGCTCTTAACGATATTAGCTTTACCGTTGAAAAGGGCGACAGAGTCGGCGTTCTCGGCTTCAACGGAGCGGGCAAATCCACTCTGCTGAAGGTTATTGCAGGAGTTTTGAAGCCCACCAAAGGAAGCGTCAAGGTCAACGGCGTTATCGCTCCGATGCTTGAGCTCGGCGCAGGCTTTGACATGAACTATTCAGGCAAGGAAAATATTTATCTTTACGGCGCAACGATGGGCTATTCAAGAAAATTCATTGAAGAAAAATATGACGAAATCGTTGAATTTTCGGAGCTTAAGGATTTCATCGAGGTTCCCGTCAAAAACTATTCATCGGGAATGAGAGCAAGGCTCGGATTTGCAATTGCAACTGCCGTTGAGCCTGAAATACTGATTCTTGACGAGGTTCTTTCGGTCGGCGACGCAAAATTCAGAAAAAAGAGCGAAGCGAAAATCCGCTCGATGTTTGACAAAGGAATCACCGTTCTTTTCGTTTCCCACTCCGTTGATCAGGTGCTCAACATCTGCAACAAGGCGATAATACT
>JAEDKI010000055.1 GCA_016295895.1 Clostridiaceae bacterium
ACGCCGCCGCTCCACTCTCTGCCGTGGTTATAGAGATTTCTGTTTTCAAGCGCCCATTGACGGGGAGTGAACGCCCCTTTGTCAACGGCTTCAACGGCATTACGCATTTCATAAAGCCTTGCGTCCATAAGGTCAAGCTGTGAAAGCAGCTCGGCTTCAATGAACATCGGCAGCTTTGCCGCCCCGAATTCGGGCGTGCCGTGATGCGATATAAGCATATGCTCAACAAGGTTCAAAGTATCCTCGCTGACTCCGTTTTCTTTTCCGATTCTGTCAACGGTTATTGCGCCCATCACCAGATGACCGACAAGATTGCCTCTGACGGTATATTCGCTCGCTATTCCCGTTTCGGACGATTTAAGCTCATCGATTTTTGCAATATCGTGGAGAATTGCGCCCGCAAGAAGCAAATCACGGTTAACGAATCCGTAAATTCCGCAAACGCACTCCGCCATGCGGATAATAGAGAGCGTGTGCATGAGCAGACCGCTTCTGACGGCATGGTGAAGATTCTTTGCCGCAGGCCAATACAGCATTCTGTCCCTGTATTCATCAATAACTGCATTGACAAGCGTTTTCAGCTCTTCATCCTTGAACGAACCAACCGTTTTTTCGATTTCCGCAAGCATCACGCCGCCATCAAGACACGCCGAGGGAACATAATCCTCAATCGAAACATTGTCCTCGGGCAGAACCTTTCTTATTCTCTCAACACGGAACTGCACGGTATCGTTAAAAGGAACAAAAGTGCCTCTGACTTTAACAAAATCATAGTTATTGAACACATTTGAAGGGCTTTCTTTATAGTCCCAGAGCTTTGCGTTGATTTCGCCGCCGTTATCGGCAAGGGTCATATCAAGGTAAGGAACGCCCTTGGCAGTCTGCTTTTTTTCAACTGATTTAATCAGGCAAAAGCCTTCGTGGGCTCCCGAGCCCGCAAGGGGTGTGAAATTCATAATCGGTCTCCTTTCGGATAATCATAGCTATAAACATTGTATCATATATAAATAAAAAATACAAATAATAAATTTATTATTTCTGCCGAAATACTATTGACAAATGAATATTTTTGAATATAATAATTGATAAATAGTTAGTTCTCGGGGCGGGGTGCAATTCCCCACCGGTGGTTAAAGTCCACGACTCGCATTTTATTGCGACTGATGCGGCGAAATTCCGCAACCGACGGTTAAAGTCCGGATGAAAGAGATGCTGATTGATTAAAGCATTGCGCCCTGCATTTTTTGCAGGGTGTTTTTCTTTTTTCGGCGGCATACCGAGCGAAAGGAGATAAAAACAATGAAAAACACATCAGCAAACAAGGTTCTCAAAACGGCAATCATGGCAATGCTCACGGCAATTTCAATCGTATCGCTCTATATTATCCGCTTGCCGTTGATTCCGACTGCGTCGTTTCTTGAGTATGATGCCGCCGACATTCCCGTGCTCATCGGCTCAATGCTCCTTGGCCCTGTTTCGGGAATGGTAATTCTGCTTGCGGTCTGCCTTATTCAGGCATTAACGGTCAGCGCGGCAAGCGGATGGATAGGCTTTTTGATGCACTTTATCGCTTCGGGCGTTTTCGTGCTTGTTTCTTCAATAATCTATAAGCACAAAAAGACAACCGTCGGGCTTATAATCGGCCTCGTTGCAGGCGCTCTTGCAATGACCGCCGTAATGATTCCGCTGAATCTTGTGTTCACGGGCATTTTCCTCGGTGCGGGCACAAAAGCGGTTGCCAAAATGCTGATCCCCGCAATAATCCCGTTCAATCTTATGAAAGCGGGCATAAACTCCGCAGTAACCTTTGCCGTTTACACTCCGATTTCGGGAATACTTAAAAAATATGTCAAAACGGAGAAAAAATAATGATAGTCCACCCGATCCCCCCGCTTTTTAACGAAAATTCAAAAACGCTGATCCTCGGCTCGTTTCCGTCGGTCAAATCAAGAGAAGCCGCTTTCTTCTACGGTCACCCGCAGAACAGATTCTGGGCGGTCACGGCGGCAGTTTTCGGCTGTGAAAAGCCAAAAACAATCGATGAAAAAAAGTCGCTCATTCTCTCAAACGGGCTTGCGCTCTGGGATGTAATCGGCAAATGCGAGATTGAGGGCAGCGCAGACAGCACTATCAAGAATGTCACGGCAAACGATCTGAGCATTATTCTTGACAGCTGCCCGATAGAGCGGATTTTCGTCAACGGGAGAACGGCGGAGAAGTATTATATCAAATATACTTACCCGAAAACAGGCATAAAGGCGGTGTGTCTGCCGTCAACCAGCCCTGCAAACGCCGCATGGAGTCTCGAAAAGCTCATCAGCGAATGGAAAAAAATACTATAAAACAGAATAAAGAAAGGCGGCTCGCCGTTTGATGAACAATCAGATTCACGAAACGGTGCGCCGCCTTAACTTTTTTATAGAAAAAGAATATAATGGAATAAAGGACAGGCGATTTGAAATTTTTTGCTCCCCGATTTCAAAACAATGTTTATTTTGCCTGCCGAGTGCCAAAAATAATGTTGCGATTCAAAACTTATGTATCCGATTATTAATTCTATGAGTTATTATCGGGGGTTACTATGGAGAGTGATTAAAGTGACCGTCAAACGGGGAGAAATTTATTATGCCGACCTCAGCCCTGTTATCGGCTCGGAGCAAGGAGGAACAAGACCCGTGCTGATAGTTCAGAACGATGTCGGCAACAAGTTCAGCCCAACGGTTATAGCCGCCGCAATAACAAGCCAGCGGTTCAAAACAAGCCTGCCCACACATATAAGGGTCAACGCAGACGGCTGCGGGCTTGCAAAGGATTCAATAGTTCTGCTTGAACAGGTACGCACGCTCGATAAGAAACGCCTGCGTGAAAAAATGGGCATTCTTGACGAGCGGGATATGATGAGGGTTGACAGAGCGTTATCCGTCAGCCTCGGAATAGGAGTTACCGTTCCTGCGGAATAAGCCGACACGGCGGAAGCATCATGCCTCCGCCGTGTTTTTTATTAAATCTAATATAGAACGGTATAACAATCCGTGATTATTTAACGGGAATCAGCTTTTCCTTGCCGCCCATATAAGGACGAAGGGCAACGGGGATATCAACGCTGCCGTCGGCGTTGAGGTTATTTTCAAGGAATGCGATGAGCATTCTCGGAGGAGCAACGACGGTATTATTGAGCGTATGGGCAAAATATTTTTTGCCATCCTTTCCGTTGATTCTGATTTTGAGTCTGCGAGCCTGTGCGTCGCCGAGGTTCGAGCAGGAGCCGACCTCGAAATACTTCTTCTGTCTGGGTGACCATGCTTCAACATCAAAGGATTTAACCTTGAGGTCGGCAAGGTCGCCTGAGCAGCATTCAAGAGTTCTGACGGGGATATCAAGAGAACGGAACAGGTCAACGGTGTTCTGCCAGAGCTTGTCGAACCACATCATGCTGTCCTCGGGCTTGCAGACAACGATCATTTCCTGTTTTTCGAACTGATGAATTCTGTAAACTCCTCTCTCCTCGATTCCGTGAGCGCCCTTTTCCTTGCGGAAGCAGGGTGAATAGCTCGTCAGAGTGTGCGGAAGCGTGCCTTCTTCAATGATGGTGTCAATATATTTGCCGATCATTGAATGCTCGCTCGTGCCGATAAGATAAAGATCCTCGCCTTCGATTTTATACATCATGGCGTCCATTTCGGCAAAGCTCATAACGCCCGTTACAACATTGCTTCTTATCATAAAAGGAGGAACGCAGTAAGTAAAGCCTCTGTCAATCATAAAATCTCTTGCGTATGAGATAACGGCTGAATGAACTCTGGCGATATCGCCCATGAGATAATAGAATCCGTTGCCCGCAACGCTTCTTGCGGCGTCAAGGTCAATGCCGTTGAAACGCTCCATAATATCGGTGTGGTAAGGAATTTCAAAATCGGGAACAACAGGCTCGCCGTATTTTGTGACCTCAACATTCTCGCTGTCATCCTTGCCGATGGGGACGCTCGGGTCAATGATATTGGGAATGACCATCATTATTTTTGTTACCTTTTCGGCATATTCTGCCTCAAGCTTTTCGCACTCGGCAAGTCTCTCCGAAAACTCGGTGACCTTTGACTTTGCCGCCATGGCTTCTTCCTTTTTACCCTGAGCCATGAGCATGCCGATTTCCTTTGAAACCTTGTTGCGGTTGGCTCTGAGGCTGTCTGCCTCGCCCTTTATTGCTCTTGATTTTGCGTCAAGCTCGATAACCTCGTCAACGAGCGGAAGCTTGCTGTCCTGAAACTTCTTCTTTATATTTTCTTTGACAGCGTCGGGGTTTTCCCTTAAAAACTTAATATCAATCATTATTTAACACTCCTGAAAGCATTCTGTAGCTTTTATTTTAATCCATTTTCGACAAAAAATCAACTGCCGAAGCAACATATTTATCGTCGGCAAGCTCAATTGCTCCCTTATCGACAAGGGAAGCGGTTTTCGGGTCAATGGGAATCTTTGCAAGAACGGGAACGCCCATTTCTGCGGCAATTTCGTCAATTTTGCTTTCGCCGAAAACCTTGATTTCTTTTCCGCAATCGGGGCAGACGACATAGCTCATGTTCTCAACAAGGCCGAGCACGGGAATACCCATAAGCTTCGCCATGTTGAAAGCCTTTTTGACAATCATCGTTACAAGATCCTGCGGAGAAGTTACGATGATGATGCCGTCAACGGGAAGATTCTGGAAAACCGTCAGCGAAACATCGCCCGTTCCGGGAGGCATATCAACAAACATATAGTCAACATCGCCCCATGCAACATCTTTCCAGAACTGCTGAATAACTCCCGAAATAACGGGACCTCTCCAGACAACGGGAGAGTCTTCGCTTTCAAGCAGAAGATTTATCGACATAATCTTAACGCCGAGCTTGCTCTCCTCGGGGAGCAAACCTGTTTCATCGGCTTTTGCCCTTGTTTTTATTCCGAACGATTTCGGGATTGACGGGCCTGTTATATCGGCATCAAGCACGGCACAGGCGTTTCCCCTTGCCTGCATTGCGCTTGCAAGAAGCGAAGTGACAAGCGATTTGCCGACTCCGCCCTTGCCGCTGACAACTCCGATAACTTTTTTAACATTGCTGAACGGTCCGCTCGGGATTCTCATATCCTGAGCATCTTTTGATGAACAGTTGCTCGAACAGCTCGAGCAATTTCCGCTGCATGATTCGCTCATTTTTTCATTCTCCAATCATTTAAACAAATTTATTATCATTTCAATTCCGTATGCCGCACCGTAAATTATCGGCATATGGGCAATATAGATTATCAAAGCGTTTCTGCCGAGAAAACCGAAGAAAGAGGAACGCTTTTTATACCACTTTTCGGGATATCCTTTTCCGGCAAAATATCTGCCCGCAAACACGCCTGCAAAAAAAATGAAAATGTCGGGGAAAAGCGGGAAATAATCCGCAGAATAAAACGACGGTGAATAGATTCCGAGGGGCATAAGAAGATTAGATTCATAAAGGCTGTCGGGAAGTCTGAGCGTTATCAGCTCACCGTAGCTGAGATATCCGCTGCCGATTCCGCTTGTGAAGGCATAAAGCACGGCGCAAATAAGCAAGCCCGCAAACGGCGAAACTTTCAGAACCGCCTTTGAAAGCAGGGCATATATCAAAATCGAAACCGACAGAAAATGGAGAATGCCGAAATAAATTTCACATTCGGCAAATCCGAGCTTCGGCATAATAACGGCAGTCACAAAGGTCATGCCGAGCGCAACGCCGAGCAGAATCGTTCCCCTTTTCAGATTATTCTTTGACAATGTGCATGAAACGCCGCATATTGAAATAAAAACTCCGGCAAAAATCGGCTGAACGGGCATAAAAAACTCAAACAGCCAATCTGCCGCCGCAATCTCAAAAAAAGAACCGATGATGAAAAATGCGTGATAAAATATCATGCAAAAAACCGCAAATCCACGCAATTCATCAAGAAAATGTATTCTTTTTTTGGTTTGAGGCGCTGAATCCATCAGGTTCACCTCTCTGTCTTTTCATATTATTTTAACATAATATATTAAAAATGCAAGCATTTATTGACTTTATTTGGTTTTTGATTTAAAATGAATGATATATTGCGGCAAAATTTTTGAATCGGAGATTAATTATGATTGATAAAATAAGAGAACTTCTGTTCAAGATTTTCAAAAAAGAAAGCTTCATCGGCAAGCTCATTGACAAGCTTTTTACAAGAGAAATTATAACTTATATCATTTTCGGAGTGCTGACAACCGCCGTTAATCTCGTGACCTTTTATATCACAAAAAAGATTTTCATTTCGGTCGGATGGGACGGCATTTTCAATGCGCTTATCGGTTCGGCAGGCTGGGAAAAGGCTCTTGACCTGCTCGGCAGCGGAACGGACTACCTTGACGCAACGGTTATTGCGTGGGTCGTTGCGGTAATATTCGCTTTTGTAACAAACAAGCTGATTGTTTTTGAATCAAAGAGCTGGAAGCCCGAGGTTGCGGGCAAAGAATTTGTCGGCTTCATCGGAGCAAGGCTGTTTTCGCTTCTCGTTGAACTGCTTTTTATGTTCGTCATGGTAACTCTGCTCAGCCTGAACGAATTTATCGCAAAAATCATTGTTCAAATCATTGTAGTTATACTGAACTATGTTTTCAGTAAGCTGTTAATTTTCAAAAATAAAGGTTGATAAAAAATGAAAGTAACCGATATTCTGAACAGAGATTCGCTCTCCCTCTCGTTTGAGGTTTTTCCTCCCAAAAGCAGCGAAACATACGAAAATATTAAAAATTCCGCTCTTGAAATCGCAAAGCTCAAGCCCGATTTTATGAGCGTAACCTACGGCGCAGGCGGAACGACGGACAAATACACCCTTGATGTTGCCGAAAGCATTCTCGAAACGGGCGTTACTCCGATTGCACATCTCACCTGCGTTTGTTCCGATAGAGATAAGATTAAAGACACACTCTCTCGTATGAAATCAATGGGAATTGAAAATATTCTCGCTCTCAGAGGAGATATTCCCGACGGAATGAGCAAAAAAAGCCTTGACTATTCTCACGCAAGCGACCTTGCGGCAGAAATCAAGGCGTTCGGCGGCTTCTGCATAGGCGGCGCATGCTACCCGGAAGGTCACCCCGAAAGCGAAAACCAAAAGCAGGACATTCAGAATCTCAAGTCAAAGGTTGATGCAGGCTGTGAATTCCTGACTACTCAGATGTTTTTTGATAATAATATTCTTTATAATTTCCTTTACAAAGCAAGAGAAGCGGGAATCACCGTTCCCGTCATTCCGGGAATCATGCCCGTCACTAACCCCTCTCAGGTCAAGAGAATCAGAAGCCTTTCGGGCACGGTTCTGCCCCGCAGATTCATTCAGATTGTTGACCGCTTCGGCTCAAGCCCTGCGGCAATGAAGCAGGCAGGCATCGCCTACGCCACCGAGCAGATAGTTGACCTTTATGCAAACGGCATCAAGACGGTTCATGTTTATTCGATGAACAAGCCCGATGTTGCCGCAAAAATCAAAGCTAATCTTGAGGACATTATCGGATGATTAACATTATTAAAACTCCCTCATCAGAGATAACCGTCAGCCCGAAAGAGGTTGCTGTCTATCTCGGCTATTATTCCGCAAAAATTGACGCAGAAACCGAAAAGCTCATTGCAGGATGCACCGAAGAATTTCTGAAAGCGGCGGATTTCAAGGCTTGCTTCAAAAAAGTTCCCGTCAAAATTGAAAACGGCGTTGACCTCGGCTTCATTAAAGTTCAGAGCCGCTCGCTTGAAAAGAATCTCAGCGGCTGTGATTATGCCTATGTTTTTGCCGCAACAACGGGCTTCGGCGCTCACCGACTGCTTTCAAAATACTCCGCTCTCTCCCCTCTCAAAGGAATTGTCAGCGACTGTGTGGGTTCGGCGGCTATTGAAGCATTCTGCGATAAAATAAATTTTTCGTTTGAAAATCCGGACTTTCTCAGGCCGAGATTCAGCCCCGGCTACGGCGATTTGCCGATTGAGAACCAAAAAGATATTATATCTTTTCTCGACGCAGGCAAAACAATCGGGCTGACTCTGACCGACAGTCTGATGATGATTCCGGTTAAATCCGTAACGGCGATTATCGGAATCGGCAAAGAAAAAAATAAATGCAAAGGGCCCGGCTGTATGATTTGCAGCGGAGTTAACTGCCCCTACAGAGATTGAAGTGAAAAAATGAACATTCTTGAAAAAGTAAAAAGCGGAATCACCTACTGCGACGGCGGAGCGGGAACATTTCTTCAGGCAAACGGACTCCAGCCCGGTGAATATCCCGAGAGCTGGAACATCACAAAGCCTGAAAAAATCGTTGAAATGCACCGCCTTTATCTTGAAGCCGGAGCACAGATCATAACTACCTGCACATTCGGCGCAAACCGTCTTAAATTCGACAATCTTTCCGAAATCGTTACGGCGGCAGTCAGCAACGCCAAAACTGCCTGCAAGGGCTATGACGCTTTCGTTGCGCTCGACATCGGCCCGACAGGCAAAATGATTGAGCCGCTCGGTGATCTGCCGTTTGAAGAAGCCGTTGATATTTTCTCGGAAACAATCAAAATCGGTTCTGCCGCAGGCGCAGACCTTGTTCTGATTGAAACAATCAACGATTCCTACGAAGCTAAAGCCGCTCTGCTTGCGGCAAAAGAGAGCTGTTCCCTGCCCGTGTTCATAACCTGCGTTTATGACGAGAGCAAAAAGCTGATGACGGGCGCAAATCCTGCCGCAATGGTTGCAATGCTTGAGGGGCTCGGCGCAGATGCAATCGGCATCAACTGCTCGCTCGGTCCGAAGCAGATGCTCGGAATCGTTCCCGAAATCGCAAAAAATGCAAGCGTTCCGATAATCGTTAACCCCAACGCAGGTCTGCCGAGAACCGAAAACGGAAAGACCGTTTTTGACATCGGAGCAGATGAATTTTCGGATATCATGCGTGAAATCGTTTCAGCGGGAGCAACGATAATCGGCGGCTGCTGCGGAACAACGCCCGAATACATACGCAAAACCGTTGAAAAGACAAAGGATATGCCGTTCAGACTTCCCGAAAAGAAAAATCTGACGGTTATTTCATCATACACCCACGCCGTTGAAATCGGCAAAAACCCCGTTATCATCGGCGAGAGAATCAACCCGACAGGCAAAAAGCGCTTCAAGGAAGCGTTGAGAAACGGCGATATCGGCTACATTCTCGGCGAAGCGGTCAGCCAGAATATCAAGGGCGTTTCGGTGCTCGATATCAATGTCGGTCTGCCCGAAATCGACGAGCCGAAGATGATGGAGAGCGTGATACGCTCCGTTCAGGGCGTTGTTGACCTGCCGCTTCAGATTGACACGGTTGACCCCGAAGCCATGGAAAGAGCAATGCGAATCTACAACGGCAAGGCTCTTATTAACTCGGTCAGCGGCAAGGCGGAGAGCATGAAGGCCGTTTTTCCGCTTGTCAAAAAATACGGCGGAGTTCTGATTGCCGTCACGATTGACGAGAGCGGAATTCCCGAAACGGCAGAGGGCAGAGTTGCCATTGCAGAAAAAATTATTGCCGAAGCAGAAAAATACGGCATTGAAAAGAAAGATATTATAGTTGACCCACTCGCCATGGCTGTTTCGAGCGACACAAACAGCGCAAATGTTACTCTGAAAGCCGTTAAAATGCTTCACGAAGCGGGAATCAAAACGAATCTCGGAGTTTCAAATATATCATTCGGTCTGCCGTCAAGACCCGATGTCAACGCCGTTTTCTACACAATGGCTATGCAGAACGGGCTTGACTGCGCCATAATCAACCCGTTTTCCCGGGAAATGATGAACGCATGGCATTGCTTCATGGCTCTCACGGGCAGAGACGAGAGCTGTTCGGATTATATTGAATTTGCCTGTGAAAAGGCGGAATCAGCCCAAGCCGCTCCGAAAAAAGCAGACGGGCTCACTCTTGACGGCTGTATAATAAACGGCATGAAAGAGCAGGCAGGCGAAGCGGCGGCAGAGCTTCTGAAAACCTCCCAACCGCTTGAAATCATTGATTCAATGATAATCCCCGCTCTTAACGAGGTCGGAAAGGGCTTTGAAGAAAAGAAAGTCTATCTTCCTCAGCTTTTGATGAGCGCACAGGCGGCAAAGGAAGCCTTTGACGCAATCAAAGCCGCAATCCCCGCAGGCGAAAGCAAAAAGGGTAAAATCGTTATTGCAACGGTCAAGGGTGATATTCACGATATCGGCAAAAACATCGTCAAGGTTCTGCTTGAAAACTACGGCTACGATGTTATTGACCTTGGCAAAGATGTTCCGCCCGAAAGAATCGCTGAAGCGGCAAATCAAAGCGGCGCAGAGCTTGTCGGGCTGAGCGCACTGATGACCACCACCGTTCCTGCAATGGAAGAAAGCATAAAACTGCTCCGAAAAGAAGTTCCCGAATGTAAAATCGTTGTCGGCGGTGCGGTAATGACCGAGGAATACGCCGGAATGATAGGCGCAGACTGCTATTCCCCCGATGCAATGGCAACGGTAAGATATGCGGAAAAGGTATA
>JAEDKI010000056.1 GCA_016295895.1 Clostridiaceae bacterium
AAGGATGAGGTCGGCAGTTCAAGTCTGCCTAGCAGCTCCAAAAAAGACGGTTTTTTAACCGTCTTTTTTCTTTTGTTGTTTTTCCCCTTGTAGAGGACGGGTTTCCCGTCCCGCGGGAGGCGAAACGCCTCCCCTGCATGGCTTGACGGAGGTTACCGTATTTGTGCGTTTTTCGTCGGGAGAACGCAGTTCTCCCCTACCATGTTGCCGTTGATTTTTTGCTGTTTTTTCGGAATGGCTGAATTGTTCAGATTTAATAATCGGTTCCATGGGTTTTAATGCGTTTTCACGGACAGCCGCAAGGGCTGTCCCTACGATTTTTTGTTAAATTGATAATTTGTAGCGGACGATGCCCACATCGTCACAATGAACTATTTTTCATTATTCGCCCTTGGCGAATTGGTTCGTCGAGGACGCCGAACCCTACGGATTTTAAGTAAGCCGTGCATATTTTTCGGAACGCCGAGGACGGCGTTCCCTACGGGAAATCGTTATTTTTCAACAAACAGTATATGACAGGCAGACGGCGGGAGCAAGCCCCGCCCTACCTTGTACCTATTACCCTTTTTCTTCACCAGTCACCCAAAAATCAGAAAAAACGGGCGACCACGCAGGGTCGCCCCTACCGGCATGTGCCGCAGGCACACTTCATTCTTCATTTGATTCAGGGCGGGCGAACAAAGTTCGTCCCTATCGTGTTGTCAATTATTTCTGCGGATTTATTCTTCTTGACTTATGCAACACAAAAAGTATATAATATGATTGAAAAGGAGGTATGCTTATGTGTACTGAAAATATTTTGAACACAATTACTTCTAATGTTGCACAGGAAGCAAAGAACCTTCTTGGCGACAAGTTAGATGCGGTAATTCTATACGGCTCTTATTCCCGTGGAGATTATGACGATGAATCTGACATTGATATAATGGTCAGAATCTTTTGCCCCATTGAAGCTTTGGAAGATTACTCCTATTATTTTAACAAATTGAGTAGCCGTCTGTCGCTTGAAAATGATATAACGGTTTCCATTCTTCTGAGAGACAGCGAAACATTCAATAAATATAAAAGTGTTTTGCCGTTTTACACGAATGTTGAAAAGGAAGGGATAAAAATTGCTTGATGAGGGAAGAAAAGATTTAGCTAAACTCAGATTAGATAACGCAAATGAAAGACTGAGTTTTATCCCTGCGATTCTTGAAATCGGTGATTATAAAACCGCCGCAAACAGATCATACTATGCAATATTTTATGCGATGAGAGCTGTGCTGGCTTTGGACGGATTTGATTCAAAAAAGCATTCGGGTATTATTGCAGAATTCAGAAAGAATTATATTAAAACAGGCATTTTTGAAGATGAAATGTCGGATATCATTTCCGATTTGTTTGAGGTCAGAGCAAGCAGTGATTATGATGATTTTTATATAATCAGTAAGCCGAAAATCATTGAACAATACGGCAAAGCAGAACTTTTTGTTACAAGAGTTAATGAATATTTGAAAGATAAAATATAATAATGCTTAAAACACGCCCGAGGTCGGATAAGCCGAACCTCGGGCGTTAACTTTTGACATGAACTTTTATCAGTCCTCAATAGCCGCTTTGCGTGAGTTAATTTTTCTGAATTTTTCGGTGTCGAATTTCGGAGTGCGGTCATAGTAATATACGCCGTTCTGCTCCTGCTCAATATCCGTAAGCTGAGTGTAGCAGAAACCGAACATTCTGTAGTTATCAAGCAGAGCGTCGGTGAGGCCTTTGTATCTTGCAAAGAATTCTTCCTCGGTTTTGGGAGCGTTGCCGTAGCCCCATGCGTCTCCCCTGTCGCCCTTTGACCACTGAAGTCCGCCGTATTCGCTGACAAAGGCAGGGCCTTTTCCGCTGTACATCTGACGGTCAGGGAATCTCTCAAAGAGTACGTTTTCGGTCATCAGTTTGTCATAATTCTCCTTGAAGGTTTCGGGGTTCTGATCGTAATCGTGAACATCGTAAATATCGGTTTCAACATGGAAGTTGCCGCTTGTATCGATGCAGGGGCGGGTTTTGTCAAGACATTTCGTAACTCTGTAAATGCTTCTGAGAACCTCGTCATTCTGCTTTCTGCCGTCGATATCCCATGTCTCGTTAAACGGGCACCAGCCGATGATCGCGGGGTGGTTGAAGTCTCTTTCAACGCATTCGCACCATTCGGTCAGCATTGATTCAAGTGCGGCAATGTTTGACCAATCAAGACCCCAGTTGCCGTATTCGCCCCAGACAAGATAGCCGAGCTTATCGCAATGATAGAGGAATCTCGGCTCAAACACCTTCTGATGAAGCCTTGCGCCGTTGAAGCCGGCTGCAAGAGAAAGTCTGATATCATTTTCCAGAGCCTGCTCGGTAGGAGCGGTGTAGATTCCGTCGGGATAAAAGCCCTGGTCGAGAACAAGTCTCTGGAAAACGGATTTGCCGTTGATAAGGAATTTATAATCGTCGATTCTGACATTTCTCAGACCGAAATAGCTCTTTACGGTATCTTCGCCGAAGCTCAGCTCAAGGTCATAAAGTCTGCCGCAGCCGGGCTCCCAAAGATATTTTTCCGCAAGCTTGATTTCGCCCGTAACCGTTCCGCTTGCGGTTTTTGAAAAGCTGCCCATGGGCTTGCCCTCGTAAGATGCGGAAACGCTGAAATCGCCCTCGCCCTCAACAACTGCCGAGACCGTCAGAGCGCCGTTGATGTAATCGGGGAAAAGCTTGAAGCTCTTGATATAGCTTTTCGGAACAAATTCAAGCCAGACAGTCTGCCAGATACCCGTTGTTCTCGTGTAATCGCAGGCGTGTGATTTGAGCTCCTCGCTCTGTTTTCCTCTCGGAACAAGGGGATTTCTGACATCGTCAACCGCATTGACGCAGATAACATTTTCGCCCTCGGTCAGATAATCGGTTATATCAAATCCGAATGACGAATAGCCACCCTTGTGATAACCCGCTTTCTTGCCGTTGATATAGAGCTTTGTTTCATAGTCAACCGCTCCGAAATGCAGAATTACTCTGCCCTCAAGCTGAGAAGCTGTAATGTTTACGGTTCTTCTGTACCAGACAGCGGGAATGAAATCGGTATATTCAATTCCGGAAAGCTTACTCTCGGGGCAAAACGGAACGATAATTCTGTTATCCCATTTTTCTTTTTCAAGAATGCCTGAGTCAAACTTACTGTTGCCGAAATCGAATTCAAAATCCCACTCTCCGTTGAGATTGAGCCAATTCTTTCTTTCAGCCTGCGGATTGGGGTGTTCTGCTCTTGGAATGTTCATTAATAAATCCTCCGATTTTATGTATTTATGCATTAATTGAGTTATATCTCAAAAAATCTTTCTTCAAGCATTGCGGCAAGGCAATGATAAACGGGCAATGTCAGCTCCTGAACCTTGAAGGTTTCGCTCTCGGGCAGATTAACGCATACCGTTGAAGCCTCGCCGAGTCTGCTCGGCTTCTGACCCGTGACGGAAATAACCTTTATCCCCGCCGCATTTGCCGCTTCTGCCGCATAAACCGCATTTTCGGAATTGCCCGATGTGCTGAAAGCAAGCAAAACATCGTTTTTATCCGCATATGCGTATACCTGCTGAGCAAAAACAAGCGACGGCAGAGCGTCATTGTCAAATGCCGTCATCAGCGCCGTGTGAGCGCAAAGCGAAATTGCGGGCAGACCTTTCTGAAGCATATCGGCAGGAAAACCCTCTCCGAATTTTTCTTTTTCAGAGGGCGAAAGCGGTCTTTTTTTAAGAAAACCTTTCATAAGCTCTCCGACAAAATGGTCGCAGTCCGCCGCGCTTCCTCCGTTACCGCAGCAAAGCACTTTTCCGCCGTTTTCATAGCATTCCGCTAAAATTTCATAGGCTTTATATATTTCGCTTTTGCAAACTTCAAGTTCTGGATAACGGGTAAGAAGCTCATTAAAAATAGCCTGTATCATTTTTCTCCCTCCGCAAAATCCTTTGCAACTCCGATTGCGGCAAAATCGCCGATATTATCGCCGAGCTGAGCGGGAACAATCTCACAGCAACCTGCGGAAATCGGGAGAGCTTCTTTCTTTATCACTTCGTTCATGCTCTCTCTGAGCAGATGACCCGACCTCTGAAAAATGCTGCCGATAACGATTCTTTCGGGGTTGAGAATGTCAATTAATATTGAAAGCCCCAGCCCGAGCTTTTCTCCGCAGCGGCGGTAGATTGCTCCTGCGAGCCTGTCGCCGTTTTCTGCCGCCTCGGCAATCGTTTTTGCACTAATGTCATCTTTCGGGATATCCGTGTTTCCGTTATAAATCGAAAGCATCTGCTTTGCCATGGCGGCAATGCCCGCTCCGCTGCAAAAGCCCTCGAACGAACCCGCCTTTCCGTAAGCAACGGGGCCGTCGGAATCAAGCCTTATATGGCCAACCTCTCCCGCCGTGCCGCTCGTTCCGCTGTAGAGCCTGCCGTCAAGGATAAGTCCTGCGCCCATTCCCGTTCCGAAAGTCAGAAAAATCATGTTTTTTGTTCCCCTGCCCGCTCCGAACTTCCATTCGGCAAGCGCACAGGCATCGGCATCGTTTCTGACCTTGCAGGGACAGCCGAGCTCGGCGGTAACAATATCCGCAAGAGGAACATTATCCCAATCGGGGAGATTCGGAGGGCGCATGATAATTCCTTTGTCGCTGTCAAGCGGCCCGCCGCAGCTCACTCCGCAGGCAATTATATCGTCTTTGGAAAGTCCGTTTCTTGAAAGCAGTTCTTTTGCCGATGAAACAAGCTCGTCAACAACCGCTTCCCAACCTCTGCGTGCTTTTGTTTCAAATCTTATCTTATCTTTTACGGCAACGCCGCTTTTTTCGCTGAGCACAACGGCACATTTCGTGCCGCCGATATCCATGCCGAGATAATATTTCATAATAAGCCGCTCCCGTTCAAAAGCTTCTTGAATTATACACTTTATCACAAATCAAGTCAATAACAAAAATAATAATAACGGTATTTCTGCAAAGAATAGATTCAAACCATTTAAAAGGATGAATAACATGGCAGTTACGCTCATCAGAGCAACGGTTCTCTATGCAATAATCATTTTTTTGATCAGGCTCATGGGAAAAAGGCAGATCGGAGAGCTTCAGCCCTCGGAGCTTGTCATAACCATGCTTTTGTCGGAGATAGCGTCAATACCGATGCAGGACAACACCATTCCGATTGTCAATTCAATCGTCGCTCTGTTTGTGCTGGTTGCGTTTGAAATTCTGACCTCTGCCGCAGGGCTGAAAAGCTACCGACTGCGCTCTTTTTTGCAGGGTCATCCCGTTATTGTTATCCGTGACGGAAAAATCGACATGAAAGCGTTGAAAAAGCTCAGAATGACCGTCAACGACCTTTTAACCGCTCTCAGAGAAAAGGATGTTTTTGAAATTTCTCAGGTTTCCTACGCAATTTTTGAAACCACGGGTAAAATCAGCGTTTTGTTAAAGCCCGAACACAGAAATTCGACTGCCGCAGACCTGAATCTGTCGCCCCGTGACAGCGGAATGCCGTTTGCGGTTATATGCGACGGCAGAATAATTGAGGACACCGTTAAGGAATCGCCTCTCGACACGAGCGAGGTTAAAAAACTTGTCATCTCGAGCAAAATTCCGCTTAAAGAAATAATCATCATGACCGTTGATTCAAACGGCACGCCTTATATTGTCAGAAAGGACGGAGAAGCTTGAAAAGAGTTGCGGCGGCGGTTGTTTTGCTTTTGCTTGCCGTTTCAACTGCGGCGGCAGCGCATTTTGCTTTCAATTCTGAGCTTACGGCTCTGTCGGACTCAATCGAAATGCTTATCGACTGCGCAGAAAACTGCTCCGACGATGAACTGAAAGAAAAAACCGATGAAGTTCTCAGCGAATGGAAGCATTCCTCGGCATTGCTTCATTCTCTTGTCGTTCACGAGGGTATGGATGATCTGGAACAGAATCTGACCGCTCTGCCACTCATCATCGCCCATTCCGACCGAAGCGAATACAAGCTGAAATGCATTGAAGCGATTAATCAGATTGAAAATCTTATCAACGCCGAAAAGCTGGATATTGAGAATATTCTTTAATTATGTACAATTTGTAAATTCGGTTGCGGGGCATTGCGGACTATTGCTTTTTTGCGTAAAAAATGATAAAATATATTAAACTTCGATCGGAGTTAAAACCAAGTCAGGAGGAGGAGAATTTATGGAATATGCAATGCTTATTTTCTGGATTGTTCTGCTCGTTGTTCTTGTCATTGTCGAGGCCGCAACGGCTCAGCTTGTGACAATTTGGTTTGCCGCAGGCGCCGCCGCAGCATTGATTGCCGAGCGCTGTCATGCGCCCGAATGGCTGCAGTGGATAATTTTCATCGCCGTTTCGGTAATCGCTCTGATTGCAACACGGCCGTTAGTCCGAAAAGCTACAAAAGCCAAGCGTCAGCCCACCAATGCGGATCGCTGTATCGGCCAGACCGCAGTTGTTATTGAAGAAATCAACAATATTGAGGGCAAGGGGCAGGTTCATGTTAACGGTATCCCATGGACTGCACGCTCGCTTGACGGAACGGTATTCAAAAAAGACGAGCTTGTGACGGTCGAAAGAATTGACGGCGTTAAGCTCATAGTCAAAGCGCAGAATTAAAATTTATATAAAGAATTAAGGAGGAAACAGGTATGGAGTTCATTATTTTAATTCTTCTCGCAGTTTTCATTCTCACGGTAGTTATTCTTAACATCAAAATCGTTCCGCAGTCAAAGGCTTATGTCATTGAAAGGCTCGGAACATACAGCGCAACCTGGCAGACGGGCTTCCACTTCAAGATTCCTTTCCTTGAGAGAGTTGCAAAGCAGGTTTCTCTCAAAGAGCAAATCGTTGATTTCCCGCCCCAGCCCGTTATCACCAAGGATAATGTTACCATGCAGATAGACACGGTCGTTTTCTTCCAGATAACCGACCCCAAGCTTTTTGCATACGGCGTTGAAAGACCCATTTCCGCAATTGAAAATCTGACCGCAACAACCCTCAGAAACATCATCGGCGAAATGGAGCTTGATCACACTCTCACTTCAAGAGATGTCATAAACGCAAAAATCAGAGGTATTCTTGACGAAGCAACAGACCCGTGGGGCATCAAGGTCAACAGAGTTGAGCTTAAAAACATCCTGCCCCCCAAAGAGATTCAGGACGCCATGGAGAAGCAGATGAAGGCTGAGCGTCAGCGCCGTGAAGCAATCCTCACCGCAGAGGGCGAAAAGGCAAGCAAGATTCTTGTTGCCGAAGGTCAGAAAGAAAGCCAGATTCTCGCCGCAGAAGCTGAAAAGCAGAGCGCAATCCTCGCCGCAGAAGCCGTTAAGGAAGCAAAAATCAAAGAGGCAGAGGGTGAAGCGGAAGCTATCCTCAAGGTTGAGCAGGCAAGAGCAAAGGCAATCGAGCTTATCAATCAGGCCGCTCCCGGTCAGGGCTATCTGACAATCAAGAGCCTTGAAGCATTTGAAACTGCGGCTGACGGCAAGGCAACAAAGCTCATCATTCCGAGCGACCTTCAGGGCCTTGCAGGTCTTGCGGCAAGTGCAAAGGAAGTTCTTTCAGATAAATAAAAACCGAATAAAACCGTTTTTACGGCAGGCTGATCCCCTGCCGTTTTTTTGTTTTCCGTGATATTATACTTTAATGAACCGCATATAAAAATATAATATAGATATTTTAATTTAGTGATTGAATTTAATGTAAATTGATGTTACAATAAGATGAAAAATATATCAGGAGGGATATAATGAGCAAGGCACCTTCAACAGACAAAAAGGTTCAGGAGCTTATGAATTCATATGCCGATTGGTTTCTTGACGAAAAGAAGCTCAAAGAGGGCAAAATGACTTCGGACCTGTACCCCTACGACACAATGTTTTCCCCCGTTCAGATTAACCGCATGACGGTCAAAAACAGGATCGTCATGGCGCCCATGGGCAATATCTCAATGTGCGACGAAACAGGCAGACCCAACGAAAAAATGATCGCCTATTTCACCGAGAGAGCAAAGGGCGGCGTCGGACTGATAACAACCGGTCTCGTTCCCGTAACTCACGGCATTGACAATTCCATAACCGAGCTTGACAAGCTGACTTATTTCCCCAGAATTGACCGCAGCAGAACGGTTTTCGCCGGCTGGCGTGACCTTGCGGCAAACTGTCATTCCTACGGTTCAAGAATCTTTTTGCAGGCAACCGCAGGTCTCGGCAGAGTCGGCAACCCTCAGTGCCTTGTTACTCAGTTTAAGCTTCCCGTTTCGGCTTCGTGGAACAAAAACTGGTATATGCCCGAGGTTCCGTGCCTTCGTCTTTCAGACCGTAAAATCAAGAAGATTATCAAGAACATAGGTCAGGCAGCCGCCGATGCAAAGGCGATGAACCTTGACGGCATTTATCTTCACGGCCATGAGGGCTATCTTATTGAACAGCTCACCAACCCCGCATTCAACCGCCGCTCAATGGGCAAATATGCCGATTGGCAGGCTTTCGGTATCGATATGATCAAAGAAATCCGCAAGCGTGCAGGCGACCGTTACCCCATCATGTACAGAATCGACCTTTCTCTTGCTCTTAACGAAACCTACGGCGAAAGAATGGACGCTTCATCACTCAAGAATTATAAAAACGGCAGAACCATCGCAATGACCCTTGACTACATGAAGAATCTTGTCAAGGCGGGCGTTGACATCTTCGATGTTGACCTCGGCTGCTATGACAACTGGTGGCTCCCCCACCCGCCGGGATCAATGCCTCCCGGATGCTTCCTTGACATTGCAAAGATCGTTAAGGACTTCTTCAAGGAGAACAGCATCGTTTCAAACGCAGGCGTTCCCGTTCCCGTTGTCGGCGTCGGCAAGCTCGGCTATCCCGACCTTGCGGAAAAGGCCCTCAGAGACGGTCTTTGCGACATGGTCATGCTCGGCAGACCTCTGCTTGCAGACCCCGAATGGCCCAACAAGGCACGCACAGGCAGAGTTAACGAAATCCGCCCGTGCATCGGCTGTCAGGAAGCCTGCCTCAACGAATTTGTTGAGGGCGGCCATCCCCAGTGCGCCGTTAACCCCAGAACCGCATTTGAAGAAATCTATCCCGACGCCCCCGTTGCCGCCGAAAAGCCCTGCAAAATCGCAGTTATCGGCTCAGGACCCGCAGGTATCATGTGCGCCGTTACAGCCGCAAAGAGAGGCCATGAGGTTGACCTTTTTGAAAAAGACAGCCGTATCGGCGGCAGACTCAACAGCGCAAGCGTTCCCGGCATCAAGTTTGATGTTGCCAACTATCTTGAATACCTCAGGGGCGTTATCGAGAGAACAGAAAAGGATTATAAATTCAAGCTTCACCTTAGCAGCGAAGCGACCCCCGAAGCAATCAAGGCGGCAGGCTACGACAAGATTGTTGTTGCCGTCGGCACAAATGACATCACCTTCAAGCTTCCCGGATATGAGAACGCCAAAACCGCTCAGGCAGTTGCCGTTCTTGAAAATCCCGGACTTGTTAAAGACGCAAAGGACATTATCGTTATCGGCGGCGGCGTTGTCGGCTGTGAAACCGCATATTTCCTCAACAAAGAGCACGGCAAGAATGTTACCGTTATCGAAATGACCCCCTATTTCATGAATCATACCTGCACTGCCAACAGAGGCTATCTTCTGAAATATATGTACGATTCAAAAATCAAGCTTCTCAACTGCACGAAGCTCCTTGAATTCGTTGACGGCGGCGTTAAGGTTTCACGCAATCATCACAAGAATGTTCCCGACCCGTATCTGACCTGGACTCCGATTCTCCCCGAAAATGTTGAGAATCCTCTTGCCAAGAAGATCGGCGACGAATCATCCGAGGAAATCATCAAGGGCGACATGATTATCATGGCAGGCGGCGGCAGACCCGACGAGGCTCTGTTCCACAAGTTCCAGGAAGTCTGCAACGATAAGGAAGTATATAACATCGGCGACAGCTTCAAGGGCGGAAAAGTATTTGAAGCAACCAAGTCCGGCTATATGCTCGCTCTTTCACTCTAATTTACCGAAAGGATAATTCAGTATGGAATATAAAATGACACTCACGCAGGAGGAGCAGGATATACTCAACGGCTCCAAGGGCGAAGCCATGGCAAAGGTTATGAAAACCCTTGTTATGTACGGCGATGCTTTCGGCGCTGAGAAAATGGTTCCCGTCACAAGCAAGATGGGTCACCTTGTTACAAGCTTCGGCCTCGGCGTTATGAAGCCCGTTTATGAGCTTATGGATAAGCTTATCGAGGGCGGCGCACTTTCAACCCAGAAATTCTCGGTTGACCCCAAGCCCCTCGACCCCAATGTTCCCGCAAACTTCCTTCAGAAGGTTGTTTTCAAGAAGTTTATGTATAATATGCAGGACAGCTACGACGCTCAGCTTTCAAAGCTCGGCCTCATCGACAGCAAGTCCTACACCTGCACCTGCTACATGGACGAAGTCGGCAACATTCCCAACAAGGGTGAGGTTC
>JAEDKI010000057.1 GCA_016295895.1 Clostridiaceae bacterium
ATTGTTGATATGGGGGCAAAATTATGGTATTATAACACTATATGACAAAAAGGTGGTCTGCTGATGGAAAAGGTATCTCTCAGAGAAAAAATCGGCTACGGTGTCGGGGCTGTCGGCCTTGACCTGAGCTACGGAATGTTTTATTCCTATCTCTCAATTTATCTGACTAACGCTCTCGGCATCAAATCTGTGTTTCTGCTCGTGCTTGCCCCCCTCGCAAGAATCTGGGACGGCATCAACGACCCGATGATGGGCATGCTCGTTGACCGCACCCGCACAAAAATGGGCAAATACCGCCCGTGGATTCTCGGCGGCGCAATGCTTAACGCCGTTGTGCTCTGCCTGCTGTTCAACAACCCCGGCTTTACTCTCGGCTCTGTCGGGCTTTATGTCTATGTTGCCGTGCTCTATGTGCTGTGGGGAATGACGAACACGCTTGCGGACATTCCGTTCTGGTCAATGATTCCCTCATTTGCAAGCGAGGAAAAGGACAGAAACCTTGTTTCAACGATTGCAAGAACCTTTTCGGGTCTCGGTCAGGGAATTATCGTTATTTTCACCGCAATCGCCGTTGCCTATTTCGGCGGGGCTTCAAGCAGTGAGCTGAGCAAGATGGATGCTGAATGCCTGAGAACGGGCTTCGGCAAATGGTCGGTTATAACGGCTGTTTTCCTCGTAATTTTTGCAAGCATCAGCGTTGCTTCAACCAAAGAAAGACGGATTGTCTCAAATCCCGAAAAATTCTCGTTCAAAGCGGCTCTCGGCGCAATCAAAAAGAACGACCAGCTCCTTATTTTCATGCTTTTTGCCATGATTTCAAACGCAGGCTTCTATATGACCTCGGGCATCAGCAGTTATTATTTCGATTCCGTTGCGGGCAACCTCAAGCTTCAGTCAACCTTCAATATGTTCGGCACGGTCGGCTCGGTTCTTTCTCTGCTCGTTATTCCCGTCTGCTCAAAATTCATGACGAACCGCTCAACCTACAAGCTTTCGCTTGCAACGGCGGCGGCAGGCTATCTCGGCATGGCGGCGGTCGGATATCTTTTCGGCGGCAATGTCTACGCCCTCGGAATCTGCTATCTGCTCACCTCAATCGGCACGGGCAGTATGTTCGTCAATCAGACCGTTATGCTCGCCGATGTTGTTGACTACGGCGAATATAAGCTCGGCAAGCGCAATCAGAGCCTGACCTTCTCAATGAAAGGCTTTTTGCAGAAAATGGCTTACACGGTGCAGTCAATCATCATGTATTCCGCTTTCAGCCTGACGGGCTTTGACGGCAGTCTCGCTCAGCAGAGCGCCGCCGCAAAGAGCGCAATCTCGTTCCTGATGTTCGTTGTTCCGCCGATAATGATGATTATTTCATATATAATTTTCTCGAAAAAATATAAGATTTACGGCGACTTCAAGCAGGAAGTTCTTCGGGCAGTTAGTGAAAAATAACTGTTGACTTTTCTGTCAAATTCTGCTTTAATAATTTGTATCGGAAGCCACGGTAACCGTGGTAAATTCATTAAAAAGGTTGGAGGCTTTAAAAATGAAAAAAACCGGAAAAATAATGTCTGTTCTCCTCTGCTTCGCTCTGCTTTTGCAGGCGGCGGCTCTCGGCACAACCGCTTTTGCGGCTGAAAATGACAGCTACACCATCGTTTCGCCCTATAAGGATGTTGTCTGGAGCGGCGAAAATGCATGGGGCGCTTACAGAGGCAATCTTCATTCACACACAACCTACAGCGACGGCAATCTTGACCTTGATACAATGGTCAAAAAGTATTACGAGCTCGGCTACGATTTTCTTGCAAACGCTGACCACGGCGTAACCGGCGTTGAATGGAACAAAGAGCCGTCAAGACAGGTTCTTTATTCGTATCAGACTCTTCTCGGCTATAAAGTTGCCCACATGAGCGACGAGGACTATGCCGCAGTCACAAACGGCACTTACAATAACAGAGGCAGAAAGATGGTCTGCGTTACCGGCGCAAACGAACTGAACAATCTTTCTCTGAGCAAAAACCATGTTAACGGTTTCTTCCTTCCCTCGGATGTCGGCAACGGCTTCGGCGGCATTGAGAACGAAGCAGGCTACGAAAAAGCAATCAAATTCGTTCAGGATAACGGCGGTCTTTCCCACATCAACCATCCCGGCGACTGGATTGAATCAAACGCCAATCCCGAAGCGGTTAACGACCAATACAACATCAAGCTTTTCGGCGATCTCATTCTTAAATATGACTCCTGCCTCGGCACGGAGGTTCTCAACGAGAAAAACGGCACAACCGGCTATGACAGAGTTCTTTGGGATAATCTTCTCATGTACTGCCTGCCCTACGGCAAGACCGTTTTAGGCTTCAGCAACACCGACGCTCACAACCTTGAAAATGTTGACAGCTCCTTCAGCGTATTCATGATGGAAGAAAACACCGTTGACAACATCAAGGCTACCATGCAGAACGGCGCATTCTTCGCCGTAACAAGAATCCTCAGAGGCAACGATTTTGAAATCGGTCCCAAAGAGGGCTTCGATGTCAGAAACACAGACCTTGCCTATCCCATGTTCACCGAGCTTTCGGTTGACGGCCACAAGATCACCGTTACCGCAACCGATGCCGAGGAGATTCAGTTCATTGCCAACGGCAAGGTTATCTCAAAGCAGGCAATCGGCAGCGATGCGGTTGTTCTTGACCTCGACCAAATCGTCGGTGCGGCTGATTTTGAATATGTCAGAGTTGAGCTTAAGGGTCAGGGCGGTATGTGCCTTTCACAGGCTCTTGTTATTGACGACGGCAGCGAGCCCCTCAAGTTTGAGGAGAATGCAACCTTCGCTCAGAAGCTCGTTATCGCTTTCAAGGGCACAAAGCTCTGGACCATCATTCAGGAAATCTCCTATAAGATTAAGAAATAATTATCGCTGAATGCGACATTTCGCCCGGATTGTCTCTCAGACAATCCGGGCTTTTTGACGGCTTGACAGTATTTGCATTAATTGCTATAATAACCACCGAATATTGCCGAAGATCGGGTGGGGCTTTCGGCACGGTAAAAACAAGGAGGATGAAATGAGAACCAAAAAGCTTATTGCAATTGTTTTATGCCTTTCGTTCATATTTGCGATTTTTGCTCCGGCGCAGGCAAGCGCCGCTCAGGAATGCAACTGTAACGAAACTCCGATTATTTATGTCAGAGGCCGCTGCACTCTCAAAACAGACAAGGATCTGCCTTCTGATGATGTCAACAATCCCAGTCTCCCCTATGTCAGCAACGAATACGTTCAGGAACAGCTTCCCGAGCTTGTCAAGATTTATGCAAATTGCTATTTCCTCGGCGGAAAGGACTTCACTCCTTTCCGTGAAAGACTGACCGAAGTATTCAAAGAAATCTATAAGGATTATGCGCTCGATAATAACGGCAATGTAACCAACAATTCCGGACCCGAGCCTTCGGACGAATGGGACAGAGTGTATGTCCCCTCTGTTCATCAGTCACCCGGACCCGTTGATACTCCAAGAAAAGCAAAAGACGAGATTTACAGATACTTCTTCCAATATGACTGCCGCCTTGACCCCTGCGCCACCGCAGATAACCTTTATAAATACATTCAGCGTGTCAAGGAAGCGACAGGTCATTCAACCGTTAAGATTATTGCCCGCTGCCTCGGAACCAACATTCTTGCCGCATATCTGGCAGAATACGGCTGGAGCGATATCGAAGATGTAATATTCTACAACGCCATTATGAACGGCACGGCAGTAACAAACTCCCTTTTCACCGGTGAGCTTTATTTTGACGATGACGCCGTTGACTTTTTCGCAAATCAGAATCTTGAGGACACAACGGTTCTGACCCTCATCAAGCAGATTATCACCCTTGCCAACAAGACCTACGGCCTCGGTCTGACCATGGATTACATAAACATGACCGCAACCGATGTTGCATATTTCGTTGTTCCCGATGTTATGAGAGTCAGCTACGCAACAACTCCCGGTTATTGGGCAATGGTTTCGGCTGACCGCTATTTTGAAGCAAGAAACTTTATATTCAACAGCGTAAGCGTCAAGAATGAATTTGCAGGGCTTATTGAAAAGCTTGACAATTATCATAACACCGTCAGCGTCAGAATTCCTAAGATGCTCAAGCAGATGGAAGCAGACGGAGTCAATGTCTATTTTATCGGAAAATACGGATATCAGCTTTATCCCATAATGAAAGACGCCGCTCATCAGAGCGATATGATAGTTACCCTGACTCAGCAGGTTCCCGGAACAACCTGTGCTCCTATCGGGCAAACTCTCAGCGATACTTACATTCAGAACGCTGAAGCAAACGGCTTCGGCAAATATATCTCCCCCGACAAGGCTATCGATTCTTCAACCTCGATGTTCCCCGACACAACATGGTACATCAAAAACATGGAGCATAACTGCTTCCCCCATGTAATTGATATGCTTATTTATAAGATAATGAGATACGAGGGCGAAAAGATGACGGTTTGGGATAACCCCGATTATCCTCAGTATATCATCTATGAAGGCGAAGAAAACAACGGAGATGTGCTTATTCCGATGACCCCCGAGGAGCAGGGGCAGACGCTCAGTGAACCCGGATTCTTTGAAGTTCTTTTCGGATTCTTCAAATCCCTGTTCAAAACGGTTAACGAGCTTCTGACAGAGCTTCAGCGTCAGATAATGGAAAAATCGCAGGCGGGCAAAACCGTTCAGCAATAAAATCGGTAAAATTATCAACAGCGTTATTGCAGTTTTCTGCTGCGGTAACGCTGTTTTCGGCTTTCTATGTGCATATTTTAATCAGCGATTGCCGTCTCAGAGTAAAGTTTGTTTATTATTTCACTTGAATTTGCAAAGCAAAAGGGATAGAATATAGAAAAATAAGAAAGAAGGTGCGCTATGGATAAAGAAAAGATAATCAAAGAGGAAAGCGACAATCTCGGCTCGGTCATCAAAATGCTGGTTGACTTTGACGCTCAGCAGAGAGAGATTATTGCTTCGGCGCTTTCCGGCAGAGAAGCCGCCCGAAAAGATATTCAGTCAGAGCGCAGCGAAATAGAAGAAAAATATATGAAACGGGCTGAGGAACGCCTTAAAAAGCTTGAGCAAAGTGAAAACGAGCGTGCGGACAAGGCCATCAAAGCGGCGCAGGAGGCTTCGCTCAAGAATATTGCCGAGCTTGAAAAAACTGCGGCAGAAAAAAAGGCTTTCTGGGTTGAGCAAATCTACGAAAGAACCGTTAACGGCAAATGATTTTTAACAAAGGGAGGCGGCGTTAATGCAGTCAAAGGCTTCAAATTCCGTTATGACAAGAGCAAGAGCAAAATACGGCTGCCGTCTCAGCAAAGCGGATTTTGAATCGCTTGCAGGGCTTACAAGGCTGCACGATACGGCATCTTTTCTCAGAACACGCACGCATTATGCGCCGTATTTTGAATCGCTTGCGAACGCTCCCGAGCTTTCAAGGCTTCTGCTCGAAAGCACGCTGAAAAAAGCCTTTTTTGATGAAGCTCAGAAGCTCTGCGGCTTTGAAAAAAGCGTCGGCAACAGCATTTTCAGATATTATCTGCTCAGCCGTGAAACCGAGCTGATTTTTGACTATATAATGAATCTTTCACGGGGAACGCCCGAAAAATCGCTTCTCAGAACTCCCCCTGCCGAAACCGGCGGAACAAAAATCGACTTTGCAAAGCTTTTTCAGATAACGGAGACTCGGGAACTGCTTAAATATCTGTCAAAAACGAAATATGCAAAGCTTATCGCCGTTTTGCCGAAAACCGACGGCGGCAGCTTTGACCTTGCCCTCATTGAAGCAACTCTGGAGCGAATCAAATACGATATCCTTTTTGCGGATATCAAAAAGAATATGCCGTCTGAAACCGCAACGCTCCTGTGCTACAATCTCCGCATGAGAATCGAGCTTACGGATTTCAACATGATTTACAGGGCAAAAAAATATTATTCTCTCCCCGAGAGCACCATCCGTGCAAACATGATAGGCTACCGTTGCCTGCTCTCGCAGAAGGCGGTTGACGCCATCATTTCCGCTCCCGACGCACGGGAGGCAATGGAAATTTTCAAAAAATCCCGCTATTCGTCAAGAGCCGCATCGCTCGGCACGGAGGATTTTGAGCTGTTCTGCGAAAAAGCCGTGCTTGATTCCGCAATCAGGCAGATTCATTTTTCCTCCGACCCCGCCATCGTTCTTGCGGCTTATCTGCAAATAATGCAGAACGAATGCGACAACATCATAAAAATAATCGAAGGCATCGTCTACAAGGTGCCGAAAGATGAAATTCTTTCAAATCTGATAATAATTTAAGAAAGGAGCGTGAGTAAATGGCTGTTGAAAAAATGAAGCTGTTGAGCATTCTCGGCCCTTATGACCAGCTTGACGAAGCCATAAAGGTCTGCATCGAAAGCGGCAGCTTCCAGCCCGAAAACTCTGCGGAATTTATGGGCAATTCCGAAGGGTTTTCCTATCTGAACGAAGAGAATCCTTATTCCTTCAGGCTCATGAAGATAAAGGAAATCTTTGAACATTTCAACAAAAAGCCCGAATTCGTCAGCGATTGCGAGGATACCGACCTTGACGAGGCAAACCGCAGAACCGACGCTCTCTATGAAACCATAAAATCCATTAAGGAACACGATTCCAAGGTTGACGGCAGAATTGAAGAAATAAAACGCACCATCGAACAGCTTTCTCATTTTGAGCACCTTGATATAAATCTTGACGATGTTTTCAACTGCGATTACATCCGGGTCCGCTTCGGCAGACTACCGTTTGACAGCTTTGAAAAGCTGAAAAAATACAACAAGGATATAAGCTCGATTTTCTATCCCGATTCAAGCGACGATGTCGGCTACTGGGGTCTTTATGTTACCCCGATTGATAAAACCGATGAGGTTGACAGAGTTTATGCCTCCCTCTTTTTTGAAAGACTTCGCCTGCCGGGCAGTCACGGCACTCCCGAGCAAACGCTCAAACAGCTTCGTGAGGAGCTGAAAACGATGGAGGAGAGCAAGAAGGAGATAGACGAGAGCGACGACATCTATTTTGAAGAGCACATTGACCTGTTCAACCGCTACTATTCAAAAATCAAATCGCTCAGCGACAGCTTTGAAGCCCGCAAATATGCCGCAAAATATCACAGCAGTTTTTTCCTTGCGGGCTGGGTTCCCGTTAAATCGGAGAAAAAGCTGACCGATGCGCTCGGCAAAATCGGAGGCGTTGAGGTTGAATCGGCAAACGCAAAGGATGTCAAAAGACTTACGCCGCCGACAAAGATGAAAAACTCCCCTCTGACAAGGGCGTTTAAGTTCTTTACGGAAATTTACGGCGTTCCGTCTTACAACGAAATTGACCCGACTCCGCTCATTGCGGTGGTTTATACCCTGCTTTACGGCATCATGTTCGCAGACCTCGGTCAGGGCTTCGTGCTTGCGATAGTCGGAATTCTTATGTATAAGCTCAAGGGCATGAGGCTCGGCAAAATCCTCGTTCCCTGCGGCATCAGCGGAATGCTTTTCGGAACGGTGTTTGGCAGTGTTTTCGGCAATGAAGAGCTGCTCAATCCCATGTTCCACGCCCTCGGCTTTGAGGAAAAACCGATTGAGATTATGTCCTCGGCTCTGATGTTCATTATCGCTTCAATCGTTATCGGCGTTCTGGTCATCATCGTTTCGATGCTGTTCAATGTCTTTTCAAGCTTCAAAAAGCGGGACTTCGGCTCGGCGATATTCGGCCACAACGGAATCTGCGGAATCGTTCTTTATTCTTCGCTGATTCTTCTGCTGATTAATATGTTTGCAAGCCTCGGAATCAACACAAAGACGCTTGCAATCGGCGGAATCCTCGTTCCGATAATACTTATTTTCCTTAAAACTCCGCTCGGCGAGCTTGTCGGCGGCAGAAAGCCGAAAATCGGCAGTATCTCGGACTTCATAATCGAGAATTTCTTTGAGCTGTTTGAGGTTATCCTCAGCTACATGTCAAACACGCTCAGCTTTCTGCGTGTCGGAGCGTTCGTGCTCATTCACGCCTGCATGATGTCAACCTTCTCAGCGCTTGCAGGCATAACGGGCGGCGGCGTGGCGGCTGTCATAATAATGATATTCGGCAACATCTTTGTTATCGCCCTTGAGGGTCTGCTTGTCGGAATTCAGGTTCTCAGACTTAACTTCTATGAAATATTCAGCAGATTCTATGACGGCGACGGCAAACCGTTCACCCCTCTCACAATCAATCAATAAAACCAAAAGGAGAAATAAATATGTCATCACTTACCATCGCTCTTTGCGTTATTCTTCCCATCCTCGCTCTTGTAATTTCGGTTTGGGCTTCAATCCGTTGCATGGATAAAACTCACAGCGGCAAAAAGGCATTCGGCAGACAGCTTCTTGTTCTCGGCGTTGCTCTTGCAATTTCATTTTCATGCATGACCGCCGCATTCGCCGCAGGCGAGGACGCAGCTCCCGCCGAACCCGTTGCAGCAACAGCCGAAGAAGCTGCCGAAGAATCGGCAACCGACGGCGGACTTGCTCAGGGTCTGAGCTTCATCGGCGCCGCTCTTGCAATCGGTCTTGCCGCAATCGGCGCAGGTATCGCCCTTGCATCGGGCGCACCCGCAGCTATCGGAGCAGTTGCAGAAGACCCGAAATCATTCGGTAAAGCAATGATTTTCGTTGCGCTCGGCGAAGCTGTCGCAATTTACGGCTTCATCATCGCTTTCCTTATGATTCTTCCCACATTGCAGTAACCGCCATGAAATTCAAGCTTATCAGTAACAGCCATGACGCCCTGACGGGAATGAGGCTTGCGGGCGTTGAGGGAGTTTTTGCAAAAACGGCTCAGCAGGCAGAGGAAGAACTGAAAAAATGCGTTGAGGACGACTCAATCGGAGTTATCCTGATAACAGAGAGTCTTGCCGCAACCTGCCCCGAGCTTATTGATTCTCTCAAGCTCGGCGAAAGCGGCACGCTTGTTGTGACTATTCCCGGCTCAAGGAACGAACAGTCTCAGGATAATATCATGCGGTATGTCCGTGAGGCAATCGGAATTAAGATTTAAGGCGGTGAGAGCATGATTCAGCAAAAGAAAATCAATAATTTCATAAAATCAATTACGGATACTGCCGCAGAAAAGAGAGAAGCGGTCGGTGCGGAAACCGAAAAAATCCTCAGAGCGGAGCGTGCGGAGCTTGAAAGGCAGGCAAAGCGTGACGCCGAGAACTATGTCAGAGCGAAAAGCGCTTCCGTAAAGCTTGAAGCGGGCAAACGCATTTCGGAAAAAGCAGATGAATGCAGAAAAGCCGTTTTCAGCAAAAGAAGCGAAATTGCAAACGCAACGCTTTCCGAAGCCGCCGAAAAGCTGAAATCCTTCACGGAAAGCCCCGGATACAAGGACTTTCTTATCAAAAGCGCAGGCGAGGTTATCAAAGAAATCGGCTCCGTCAATGTCACTCTGATGCTCAGACCCGAGGATATGGTTTTCAAAGAAGAAATCTGCAACACCTACCCCAATGCTTCGGTTTCGCAGGATGAGAGCATCAAAATCGGCGGCGTTAAAGGAATCAATTCGACAATGACTCTCCTGATTAACGACACTCTTGACAGCCGCCTTGAAAATCAGAAAAGATGGTTTGAAGAAAATTCAGGTCTTTATATAAGCATGAGATAATTCTTGAAAGGAACATAATAATATGTCCAACAAAACAGTTTACGGAATAAACGGACCTGTTGTTACGGTTGCCGCCACAAAGGATTTTTCCATGCAGGAAATGGTCTATGTCGGCAAAGACAGACTTGTCGGCGAGGTTATCTCGATTGACGAGCGCTTCACAACCATTCAGGTCTATGAGGGAACAACCGGGCTGACTCCCGGCGAACCGGTTGAGGGCACGGGCAGTGCAATGTCCGTAACGCTCGGCCCCGGTATAATCAGCAATATTTACGACGGAATCCAGCGCCCTCTGAGGGTTATAGCCGATGAAAGCGGCCCGTTCATCGCAAGAGGCTGCTCTGCGGGCGGAATCGACGAGCAGAAGCTCTGGGATGTCACCGTCACGGCAAAGGTCGGCGACGAGCTGAGCGGCGGCGATGTTATCGCAACCTGCCCCGAAACCCCGTCAATCACCCACAAGGTCATGGTTCCCCCGAATCTCAGCGGCACGGTCACCTTTGCCGCTCCGAACGGTCAATACACGGTCAACACGAAAATAATCGAAATTACAGATAAAAACGGCAGAATCCACGAGCTGACGCTCTGCCAGAAATGGCCGATAAGAACGCCGAGACCCATTGCAAAGCGTCTGCCCTGCACCGTTCCGCTCATCACGGGTCAGAGAGTTATCGACACTCTGATGCCCATTGCAAAGGGCGGCACGGCGGCAATCCCCGGCGGCTTCGGCACGGGCAAAACCATGACTCAGCATCAGCTTGCAAAATGGTGTGACGCCGATATAATCGTCTATGTCGGCTGCGGCGAAAGAGGCAACGAAATGAC
>JAEDKI010000221.1 GCA_016295895.1 Clostridiaceae bacterium
GATATGGGAATGACAATCGGTCAAAAGCTGATAAAGAGCCATCTTGTCAGCGGTGAAATGATACCCGGAACGGAAATAGGCCTTAAAATCGACCAAACCCTCACTCAGGATGCAACCGGAACAATGGCTTATCTTGAATTTGAGGCTATGGGCGTTGAAAGAGTCCGCACGGAGCTTTCCGTTGCTTACATTGACCACAACACTCTTCAGACAGGTTTTGAAAACGCAGACGATCACAGATTTATTCAGAGCGTTGCCAAAAAGAGAGGCTTGCTTTTCTCAAAGCCCGGCAACGGCATTTGCCATCAGCTTCATCTTGAGCGTTTCGGCAAGCCCGGCAAAACTCTTATCGGCTCAGACAGCCACACTCCGACAGGCGGCGGCATCGGCATGCTCGCCATCGGTGCAGGCGGTCTTGATGTTGCTGTTGCTATGGGCGGCGGAACATATTACACTACCATGCCGAAAATGACGCTTATTCGTCTTTCGGGAAAGCTTTCTCCTTGGGTCAGCGCAAAGGATATTATTCTTGAGGTTCTCAGAATCATGTCCGTCAAAGGTGGCGTAGGCAAAATCATCGAATATGGCGGTGAGGGCGTTAAAACTCTTTCCGTTCCCGAAAGAGCAACAATAACAAACATGGGTGCAGAGCTCGGCGCAACGACCTCTGTTTTCCCCTCTGATGAAATCACAAAGGAATTCCTCAAAGCTCAGGGCAGAGAGGATGACTGGTCAGAGTTGAAGGCGGATTCAGACGCAGAATATGATGAAATAATTGATATCAACCTTTCTGAGCTTGTTCCCATGGCGGCAATGCCTCACATGCCGGATAATGTTAAAACCGTTGAAGAAATCGGCAACATTGAAATCAACCAGGTCTGCATCGGTTCATGCACAAACTCATCGCTCCTTGATTTGCTCAAGGTTGCTTCGATTCTCAAAGGCAAAAAGATTGCTCCCAATGTCAGCCTTACAATTTCGCCGGGTTCAATGCAGGTTCTGAATATGCTTTCACTCAACGGTGCGCTTTCGGATATTCTCGGAGCAGGCGCAAGACTGCTTGAATGCTCATGCGGTCCCTGCATCGGCATGGGTCAGTCACCCCAGTCAAAGGGCGTTTCGCTCCGCACATTCAACCGCAACTTTGAAGGACGCTCCGGCACGGCGGATGCAGGAATCTATCTTGTCAGCCCCGAGGTTGCCGCCGCATCGGCTATTACAGGCGTTCTGACAGACCCGAGAACACTCGGAGAAATGCCCGAATTCAAGCTGCCCGAGAGATTCATTATTAATGATAATATGATTGAAAAACCTGCATCGGTTGAAGAAGCGGATTCGGTTGAAATCAAATACGGTCCTAACATCAAGCCTTTCCCGACCAGCACGGAACTGCCCGAAAGCATTGAAGCTCCTGCAATTCTCAAGGTCGGCGACAATATCACAACCGACCACATTATGCCCGCAGGCGCAAAAATTCTTCCCTACCGTTCAAATATCCCCTATCTTTCAAACTTCTGCTTCAAGCAGTGCGACGAAAAGTTTGCAGAACGTTGCAAGGCGGCAGGCAAGGGCTTCATAATCGGCGGTGCAAACTACGGTCAGGGTTCTTCAAGAGAGCACGCCGCTCTTGTTCCCCTTTATCTCGGAATCAAAGCGGTTATCGCAAAATCCTTTGCAAGAATTCATTGCGCTAACCTCATAAACGCAGGCATCATGCCGTTTACATTTGAAAATCCCGACGATTACGACAAGATCGACAAGGACGATATTCTTGCTCTCAACGGTATCCGTTCCGCAATCAAAGACGGAGGCAAGGTTGTTCTTGAGAATGTTACCAAGGGCGAAAAATACGCTCTTTCATATGATTATTCGGACAGACAGACCGCAATGATTCTTGACGGCGGACTGCTTAACTACACCAAAAATTCAAGCAAATAAGGAGAATTCAAAATGACTGAAGCACAAATCAAAAATGCTCTTGATAAGTTTGAAGCGCTTATCAGAGAGCAGGACGCAAGAAGCGAAATGATTAAACAGCAGGGCGATTTTATTGACTATTCAAAGCTCGACAAGCTCACAATCGGCGTTTGCGGCGGCGACGGAATCGGCCCCATCATCACAAACGAAGCTGCAAGAGTTCTTGAATTCCTTCTTAAAGAGGATGTTGAAAACGGCAAAATCGAGTTCAAGACCATTGACGGTCTGACGATTGAAAACCGTGTTGCCGCCAACAAAGCAATCCCCGATGATGTTCTTGAGGAGCTGAAAAAATGCCCCGTTATTCTTAAAGGACCCACAACCACTCCGCAGGCGGGCGATCCGTGGCC
>JAEDKI010000222.1 GCA_016295895.1 Clostridiaceae bacterium
TGAGTTCAAATGATAGATTCAAGATGCGGACTTCATTGCATCGGCTGTGAGTATAAAGAAACAAACGGGCATTTGCAATTTATACTGTAAACAGCATCTTTTTATGAAAGGGTTTTAAAAATGAAACATTTGAAAAAAGCTATTGCGTCTGTTACGGCGCTTGCAATTTCGGCTTCAAACATCGTTTGCGCTTATGCGGCGGGGAAAAAGGCTGTTGAGCCTATTGAGTTTGAAAATATTCCCCTTGAAACCTTGCAGATGAAAGGCTTTTCCGAAAAAGGCGAGGGCAAGCTTACTGTTTTTGATAACGGTGAAAGCGATTTTTCCGTTGTTATTCCCGAAAACAGTTCAAAAACTCTCCGTGAAGCCGCCGAAACGCTTCAAAATGTATTTGAAAGAATGACGGGCACGGCTTTGCCTGTTATAACCGAAAGTCAGGCTGATTCATCGGCTCGGAACATCTGCATTGACTCGGCTTTGGGAACGGAGCGCCCGAACGGCGACATTTCCGACGGTTACAGAATCAAAATAGGGGACAAGAACATTACAATTTGCGGAGCGACGCAGGCAGGGTCAAGAAACGGCGTTTACGGCTTCATCGAGGACTTCTTGGGCTGTATGTTCCTGACTCCCGACGATACATTCATTCCCGAAAACAAAACCGTCTGCCTTGAAAAAACCGACAGGGTTTTCAAGCCCGCAACAAGCTGGCGTGATGTTTATGCTTATGAAACCGTTCAGAATAAATGGGCGGCGAAGCTCAGGCTTAACGGAATTGATGTTGAAAGCGACGATCCCGAACTGTCAATTGAAGAATTGCAGTATGAGGGCTGGGGAACATGGTGCCACGATTGCTATGATTATCTTTCTCCCGATGATTATTTTGCAGATCATCCCGAATATTTTTCGGAGAAAGACGGCGTCAGGGTTACATCATATGATAACCGTGAGGCTTATCTTTGCCTTAGCAATCCCGAGGTTTTTGAAATAGTCAAAAATTCTTTGGCGAAAAAAATCGAGGAGAATCCCGATGTTATGTATTGGGATTTCAGCGGCAACGACAATCCGTCGCTTGCAGGTTGCCAATGCGAAAAATGCAGGGCGGCTGATAAAGCGGCGGGAGGAACGGGCATGGGAACGCTTCTGCCGTTCCTTAATAAGCTTGCAAAGGCTTTTCCCGACAAATATATTTCTACTTTGGCATATCTCCACACACTTAAAGCCCCGAAAAACATAAAAGCAGAGCCGAATGTTGTCATCAAGCTTTGCTCAATGCCGGGCGATCAGGCTTCCGCTTATCTTGACGGAGCCAACGCAAATTCAGCGGAATTTAAGGCGCAGGTTGAGGAATGGTCAAAGATAACCGATAAAATCGTTGTCTGGGACTATGTGGTTAACTTCGCTCATCTGCTCATGCCGTTCCCGAATTTTGCCGTTCAGGCAAAGAATCAGCAGTTTTATGAGGAAAACAACATAATCGGCGTTTTCCATCAGGCATCCCGTGAAAAAGGCGGTGAATTTGCAAGCCTCAGAGCCTATGTTCTCTCCCGCCTGATGTGGGAGGGCAGTAAGACGGATGTTGCCGGATGCGTTTCAAAATATGTTGCCGCTTATTACGGAGCGGCAGCGCCGAAAATTATTGAGTATATGAATCTTTGTGCTTCGGAGCTTTGCAAGTCGCATAAAAAACTCGGACTTTATGACGGATTAATGCCGCACTATTCGGGATATTTATCCGAAAAGAATATTGAACGCTACAGAAAGCTTATTTCCGAGGCGAAAGAGGCGGTTGCAGGAGATGCAGAGCTTGAAAGTCGGGTTGAAGCGGTTGAGCTGTCGGTTGAATATGCCGCCGTTCTTTTGCCCGAAATCACCGATTCCGAAAGGCAGAATATTCTGTCAAAAGTAAATGAGCTTTGCGAAAAGCAAGGCGTTACGATGGTCTGCGAGTGGGACAGCCTTGAAAATTTCAACAAAACCACGCTTGAATCAACCGTTTCGGGTGCGAAGAAGGATATAAAAAAGCGCAGAACCGTCGGCGGTTCGATTGCGGGCGGAGCGGCGTTGGTCGCAACCGCAGGCGCAGGACTGTATTTCCTGATCAGGAGAAAGAAGTAATGAGGAGCATTACAATGACGGAATTATCAATTTGACGAGCTTTTTACTCCCTCAGGAGGGAGCCCAAGCAGATAATTGCAGTTTTTCCATGAAAACAGCAGAAATCAATGGCTACATGGTAGGGGCGAACTTCGTTTGCCCGCTTGAAACGCTTGATATCAATACAAATCCCTCGTAGGGAACGCCGTCCTCGGCGTTCCG
>JAEDKI010000223.1 GCA_016295895.1 Clostridiaceae bacterium
ATTTTAGCCTAATTTTACCGAATCCGCATTGATAATCTTGCCCTCGCCCGAATAGGTGACGGTTACGCTGTCGCCCTTGTTGAGGATAACAACGCTCTTATCGGTTGAAGCGGCGATTGAGAAATAAGCCTCGTTTGAATCGAGCTTGATGAAGTAGTAGCTCTCGCCGCCCATAACCGCCGTTCTGATGTCGGTTATAGTGCCGCTTGCCGTCAGCTTTTCCTCTGCCGGCTTATCCGGCTCGGTTGAATCCGGAATGATGTCGGTCTCAATATCAACGGAAATGCCGCTGCTCTTGAGGGCTGAAACATAGCTTGCAAGGCACTTGTTAAGATCCGTGCCCGTTGCGCCCATCTTATTGTTGTTATACTGAGCAACATTAATCAGCGCATACTGCTGAACGATGTTGTAATCGGGGTCTTTGAGAGAAAGGAAATAAGTGGGCTCGCCGCCGATGTTGAGAAGCAGGGGGAAGGTGGCTTTATAGCCAAGGTCTTTAACTCTGCCCTCTGCCGCCTGCTGAGCGGAATATTCCGTACCGCCCGTTACGCTGTAATAGACGGTCTCTTTGGTTCTCTGATTGATAAGAGCGAAGCCGGTGATTGACTGGTCGGAGGTTACGGAGGTTATGCCCGTATACATCCATACGTCGTCGTCCTTAACGATATAGTTATAGCCCATTGTTGTGGTGATAACATTCTTCTGACCGAGAACGGAGTTCCAGAAGCCGTTCTGATACTTGCCGTAGTAGTTATACTGCTCAACAAGCAGGTCTGAATCATAGATTCTGTCAACCCACTGAAGCTCTTTGTCGTTTCTTATCTGGTCAATTGTGTAATATTCGCTCTCGCCCGTGTCGGCTTTAACGATAACTGCGCCGATAACATCCGTTCCGCCGAAAAGACCGATGGTCTTGTCAAGCCTTGCGCAAATCCAATAAGGAGTGCCCTCATCGTCAATTTCAAAGGTTGCGTCGGCGAAAAGATATGTCGGATACTCAAAGCGAAGATGACGCTTGAGAAGTCTGTTGAAATGCTCCGAGGGAGAATATTTGATTCCGTTTTCGGTTTTCTTGAACTCGGTGCTTTCACTTGCCATGTCGATGATAACATATCCGGGCAGACCGTTTTTCATGTTGGTCAGCCACTTGATGATATTGTCATATTTAAGGGGCGCAACTCTGACGGGCTTATCCTTATAGTTAATCTGAGTGTACTGGGGATAAACGGCAAACTGCGAAACATAGCCCTCTTTCTGAAGATTTCCGAGCGCTCTTGAAGCAAGCTGAGCGGCGGCGTCCTCGTCAAGCTTCGGGATAATGCTGAAGCTCTCTGCGTCCTCCTCAGGAATCTCCTCGGAGAAATTACCGTCGGTTCTGACCGAAATTATCTTGCTGTAGCTTTCGGCTCTGAAAAATTCGCTTGAAACGACAAAGCCGACTGCAACAACCGCAACAAGTGCGCCGATGATGATTCCCGGAACAACCGCTCTCTTTTTGACATATGGCATATATTCGGGCTTGCCGAGAACATTTGCAAACAGACCGTTGAATACAACATAAGATGCCGCAACGATGCCGAGATAGATGTAAAAATCATATGACTTGAGATTAACGGCGGGAAGCATAAGATAGTAAGCAACTGCCGCCAGAACAAGCGTGCAGATAACGCTCAGAACGATTTTGAGAGCCGCTCTCTCGGGCGGAATGACGATATCGTTCTTTCTGCCGCCGTCTTTTTTGGAAAAATCAACCTTAATGGGGTCCATATATTCATCTCCTTGTCCGTGTTACCATACAGTATAACCTATTTATTTTAATAATACAAGTCTTTTTTGTTAAGAATGCGGTTTGACATTCCGTTATTATCTGTGTTATTATGACACTATAAGACACAAAGGAGTGAATATATCTTGTTTTCCAATTATATTGACACGATTTCGCCGCTGATAAAGGCCGACCCGGAGGTCGGCCTTGCAATGGAAGCAGAGCTGAAAAGGCAGAAAAGAAACCTTGAGCTTATCGCTTCAGAAAACATCGTTTCTCCCGCAGTTATGGCGGCTATGGGCAGCGTGCTGACAAATAAATACGCCGAAGGCTACCCCGGCAAAAGATACTACGGCGGCTGTGAATGCGTTGATGTTGTTGAAAATATCGCAATCGAAAGAGCCAAGAAGCTTTTCGGAGCACAGGCGGCAAACGTTCAGCCGCATTCGGGCGCTCAGGCAAACATGGCGGCTTATGCGGCAATTCTTCAGCCCGGCGACGTTGTTATGGGCATGAATCTTGCTCACGGCGG
>JAEDKI010000224.1 GCA_016295895.1 Clostridiaceae bacterium
TCACTTCTCAAGGATATGGGCGCAAAGCTTGTTGTGTCCCGTGCGGAGCGTGATGTTCAGGCAAAATTCCTGCTCAGAAACGGAGCGGACAAGGTAGTTTATCCCGAAAGACAGATGGCAAAATGGGCGGCTATCCGCTTTACGGCAGACCATATTCTCGACTTTATCGAGGTTGATGATACTCACGCAATTTTTGAAGTTGAGATGCCGAGACAGTGGGTCGGAAAAACAGTCGGTCAGCTCAACATCCGTCAGAAATACAACATTAACATTGTTGCAATCAAGCGCGGCGAAAACATCAATATGTCAATATCCTCTGAAACCACGCTCAAGGAGGGTGAAACACTGCTCGTAATCGGTGAATACAAAACTCTTCAAAGATGCTTTCAGATGTAACCCCTGAGACTGAATGAATAGACGGTGATATAAATGAAAGAATTTCTGATCGTTGCCGTTGTTGTCTTTTCATTGGTTTTTCTGTGGCTTATCATGAAAAGGCTCGACGTTTTTCTCGATGAAAACAGGAAGTCTATCGAGAAAAGAGAAGAAGAATGTGAACCGTCATACATAATTATCCCGAAAGATGCGGACGATGAAGAAACCCTCCGCATAATCAAAAACTACAAAAAGGATCACGGCGATATAATACTCAGCGATCCCTCTGAAAAATAAGGACTGCGGAGTGGACGGACGGTCTTTTTTGTGGTATAATACCCACGGGTGACGAAAATGAACGGTGAAAAAAAGATCGGCGTCCGGGAAGAACACATACTTGTATGCCTGTCCTCCTCGCCGTCCAACAAAAAAATAATACATACCGCTTCAAAGATGGCTAAGGCCTACAAAGCCTCTCTGACAGCCCTGTATATCGAAACACCTCAGGACGACAAAATGTCCGATGAGGACAGAAAGCGGCTTGCGGACAACATTCGTCTTGCCGAAAAATCAGGTGCGCATACGGTAACGCTGAACGGCGGAGACGTCGCATATCAGATCGCCGAGTTTGCAAGGCTTTCGGGAATTACGCAAATTGTCATCGGACGAAGCGTTATGAAGCACCGCAGACTGCATATCAAGCCTACGCTTACAGAAAAGCTTTCGGAGCTTCTGCCTGAAACGGATATACACATCATTCCGAATTCCGTATCATACAAGGCAGGCAGAGAAAGTCTTTTTGAAAAGCCCGACGCACCGTCCTTCAAGGATTTTATAATCACGGCTCTTGTGCTTGCCGCCGCAACGCTTATCGGACTTTTCTTCCACCGTCTCGGCTTCACCGAGGCAAATATCATAACGGTCTATATTCTCGGAGTTCTTCTCGTCTCCGTGCTGACCAAGGGTTATGTTTGCAGTATAATCAGCTCAATTCTGAGCGTTATTCTTTTTAATTTTTTCCTTACCGAACCGAGGCTGACATTGCACGCATATGAATCGGGATACCCGATCACCTTTGCAATAATGCTTGCCGCCTCTATAATTACAGGTACACTTGCCGCCAAGCTGAAAGCTCATGCGAAGCTTTCGGCTCAGTCTGCTTTCAGGACAAAGGTGCTTTTTGACACAAACCGAATGTTGCAGAACGCCGTCAGCGATGAGGAAATTCTGAAAATCACTTCAACCCAGCTTATGAAGCTTCTCAACAGAAGCATAACGGCTTACGGAGTATCCGACGGCAGGCTCGGCACGGGCTATCTTTTTTCCTCGGACAGCAAAAGGACCGACGACGCTCTTCTGACCGAAAAGGAACGTCAGGCGGCGGAATGGACGGTATCGCACCAAAAGCGGTGCGGTGCCACAACAAAGGTTTTTCCCGAGGCAAAATGCCTTTATCTTGCAATTAGGATCAACAACAGGGTTTACGGCGCAGTCGGCATACCGATAAACGGCAAACCGCTTGATTCTTTTGAATACAATATTCTTCTCTCCATTCTCGGCGAATGTGCAATGGCAATGGACAACAGCTTCAATGCCCGTGAGCGTGAAGCCTCCGCCATCAAAGCGAAAAACGAACAGCTCAAATCGGATCTTTTGAGGGCGATATCGCACGACCTGCGTACTCCCCTGACCACAATTTCGGGAAACGCAAACAGCCTTATCAACAGTTTTTCCGCAATAGACGATGAAACAAAGCTGGAAATGATAACAGACATTTATGACGATTCTCAATGGCTTGCAAGTCTTGTTGAAAATCTTCTTTCAATCACAAGGATTGAAGAAAACAGAGTAAAGCTCAATATGTCGGATCAGCTTGTTGAGGAGGTTATCGGGGAATCGCTGAAGCACATCAGCCG
>JAEDKI010000225.1 GCA_016295895.1 Clostridiaceae bacterium
CACCGTATTCTTTTCTGGCAGCAGAAGGACTATGACGTTGAGGGACTTCTCTACTGGGCAACAAACTACTGGAAAGACGTCAACTACGATCCGTGGTCTTCCGCATGGACAACTCCGTGGACGGGTCCCACCACATTCGGAGACGGCTCTCTGCTCTACAACGGCAACAAGGTCGGAATTGACGGTCCTGTTTCAAGCCTTCGCCTTGAAGCCGTGACGAATGGAATTGAGGACTATGAGTACCTCACTATGGCAGAGGAGCTTTTGGGCGAAAAATATACCGATAAAATAATCGGAAAGATCACAAAGGATCTTGAGCATTACACCCTTTCGGACGAGAAGTTTACAGATGTCAGAATTGAGCTCGGCAAGGCGATAGAAGCTGCTGTGGCAAAATAAAGCTATTCAAGTTTCCCGTATTCATCGGGATGAAGCGAAAAATATTCCCGAAAAGCGTCTGCAATTTTTCTGCCTGCGAGGTCGGCAAAATCAGCCCGTTCTTTCTCCGACAGTTTGTCAAACGGGACGGCTGTTCCGTCCTCCTTCACAAGGTAATTGCGGCAGGACAAATCTTTTTTCAATGCACTCTCCCCTTTCCGTGGAATAAATATGCTTTGGCTGTTTTGTCCTATTCACAATCGAAATTCAAAATATAATAACCGCCGTCGGCATATAATTTATCGAATGTAATCAAGGCAGGCGATAATATGGCGACGGCGGCGGCATATATAAGGGTTTCTTCGGAAAGGCAGGATGAATACTCCCCCGATTCTCAGATAAGGTTAATAAGGGAATATGCCGAAAAAAACGGCTATGAAATACCCGACGGCTTCATCTTTTTTGACGACGGAATAAGTGCAAAAAACGCTGTCAGGCGTGTCGAGTTCAACCGAATGATCGCCATGGCAAAAGAAAAAACTCCTCCGTTTGACGCAATACTTGTCTGGAAATTTTCACGTTTTGCCCGAAATCAGGAGGAAAGCATAGTATATAAAAATCTTCTGCGCAAAAAAGGGATTCAGGTCATCAGCATTTCCGAGCCGATCATCGACTCCCCTTTCGGAGAGCTGATAGAGCGGATAATTGAATGGATGGACGAATACTATCTTATCAACCTTTCCGCCGAAGTCAAACGCGGAATGGATGAACGGATATCACGGGGCGAGCCTCTCTGCCCTCCGGCTTTCGGCTATGACATTCAGGACGGTAAATACGTAATCAATCCAGACGAAGCCATGCACGTTGTCCGATTTTTCACCGCCTTTTCTCAGGGTGTTTCTCTCAGACAAATTGCGCTGGACTGCCGTGCCGAGAGCTTACGAACTCACAGAGGCAATCCTTTTGAAATCCGAACAATTCGCTACATCCTTTCAAACCCCGTTTATATCGGCAAGCTGCGCCGTTTTCCTGCCGCAGGTCACGCTTCGGAGCTTGTTGACGGAATACATGAGCCTATCGTCAGCCGTGAGCTTTGGAACACCGTTCAGAACAGGCTCGCTCTGAGCCGAAAATATGAGCGCAGAGATCAGCGCACGGACTGGAGACTCAAGGGACTTGTGCGTTGTGAATGTGGAGCGACGCTGACTCGGATTTCTTCATCTCCGCCGTCTATGCAATGCTGTAAATATACAAAGGGCGGAGGCTGTGAGGTTTCGCACTATCTTTCGATCAGCAAAGCAAACCGCCTTGTTTTTGAAAATCTATTCTCAATTATTGACGATCGGGAATATTTTATCTCCCCCGAAAACATGGCCGAGCACAAAACCGACTTCGGTGCATTGATAAAATCCGAGAAAAACAAGCTTGCAAAGGCAAGGGATGCTTATCTTGCGGGAATTGACTCGCTGGAAGAATATCGGAATAACAAAAATAAAATTTTGAAAAACCTTGAGGAGCTTGACTTCCGGAGCCGTAATGCACAGCAGAAAAATAAGGCTCCCCCGTCCCAAACACCACGTCGGATTTTTGAGACGGCGGAAGATCCCGATGTCAGCGAAAAAGCAAAGCACGAAGCCCTGCGCTCCGTTATTCTTAAAATTGTCTTTTCAAAATCGGAAAACTGCCTTGATTTTTATTTTTATATTTAAAAAAACAGCCGAAGATACGGTAAATTTCCGTTATCCCCGGCTGTATTTTATTTGTCAAAAGACGGGTTGAATGCGTAAAAATTCTTTGAGTTGAGTTTATCGGTTGCAATTCTGAGGCCTTCACCGAAACGCTGAAAATGCACAATCTCACGTTCACGCAAAAACTTGATAACGTCACGCACATCGGGATCGTCAACAA
>JAEDKI010000058.1 GCA_016295895.1 Clostridiaceae bacterium
GACTTGAAAACAATACCATCGGCGAAGCAAAGCTCACCGCCGCAAGAACAAGGCCGAAGTTTATCGGTGGAGAAAGGGCAAAATACGAGTAACAGAATGAACCGTGCAGAGACTGAATGGAATCTGCACGGTTCATTATATTTTATACTTCATTACATTACATATAACAAAATGCTGAGAAAATGCAGTACGCTTCCCGCAACAACAAAAAGATGAAATACGGAGTGAATGTATTTGTATTTTCTGCCCAGACCGAAGAAAATTGCTCCGACCGTGTAGGCGATACCGCCTGCAACGAGCAGAACAAATCCCGCCGTTCCGAGACCTTCAAAAACGGTTTTGGCGGTGAAAATTATGCACCAGCCCATGCCGAGATAAAGAATCATCGAGATAACCCGAAAGCTTTTAAGGTCGATTGCGTTCAGCGTTATTCCGAGAGCGGCAAGCCCCCAGATAACTCCGAAAACAGTCCAGCCGAGCCATGTTTTGCTCTCTCTCAGCGTGCAGAGCGCAAACGGTGTGTAAGTTCCCGCAATGAGAAGATAAATCGAGCAATGGTCGATTATCTGAAAAACTTTTTTTGCCGTGTTCGGTCTCAGCCCGTGATAGATGCTTGACATGGTGTAAAGCACAATCATCGTTGCGCCGAAGATTGCACCGCTGACAATGCCGTAAACATTTCCGTGAACGGCGGCGAACACAACGCAAAGCACCGTTGCCGTGATTCCGATTGCCCCGCCGACGATGTGTGAAACCATGTTGAATATTTCTTCGCCCTTTGTGTATTTCGGCAGAATTCTGTCTTTGATTTTTGTTCTTGAAATTTTCGTTCTCTCCTTTCCGTGCGGTTTTTCATTTCATATTATTCATTATACATCCGATGTTTTCTTCCGCAAGTGCATTAATATGTCCAAAGATTGAATAATCCGTAAATATTCTCAAAAGTATCGCAGAATAGCCTGCTTTTCCCGAAAACATAGTGCGTGGAATTAAAACCGTTCTTTTTTTGCCTTTGAATAATAACATAATGTCTGCTGACAGAGCAATAGCCAAAAGATGAAAAATGACCGTATTTTTGAAAAACATATTGATAAAGATTTTTCTCTGTGGTATATTGTATTTGACCTATAAACACATGAGGAGCGAATGTAAGCATGAAATGGCTGAAAAAGCCGATTTCCGTCATTCTCTGCGCCGCAATAATATTTTCCTGCTTCTGTGCGGCGGCTCAGGCAACGGAGAAAGAGGAAAATCCGACAATTATGATTTCGGGCTTTCTCTGCTCTCAGCTTTACATGAATTTCGGAAAAGAAAATGAAGAAAAGGTCTGGGGAATCGAAGCTGATTCCGTAACAGAACGCATAAAGAGTGACTTCCCGAGGCTTGCGGCGACCTCTGCAGGCCTTTTGCTTGGCAGAACCGAGGAGTTCGGCGAAGTTCTCGGAAGCGGAGCGGCATATGTTCTTGAAAAGCTTCGCTGTAACCCTGACGGCAGCCCTGTTTATCCCGTTTCGGTCTATCCTAACAACCCTGCAACCTCAAATGTAAAATACATGAGGGAAAACGGTTTTGAAAACAATCTTTATGAGAAAAACATGTGCACTCATCTTTCGGCATTGACCGACCCGTCAAGGGTTTACTGCTTCCAATACGATTCACGCATGGATGCAATAACCGTTGCGGGCGAGCTTAACGAATTCATCAAAGCCGTCAAGGAATACACGGGCGCAGACAAGGTCAATATATTTGCGCTGAGCTTCGGCGGACTTATCGTTTCAACTTATCTTTATCTTTACGGCGACAATAATGACGCTGAAAGGGTTGTTATGAGCGTTCCCGCAATCGGCGGAACGGTTGTGCCCGATCGGATATTCAGAGGTAATATTGATTTGCCGATTGAAACGGTAGTTGAATTTTTTGAGGCGGTTCTGAAAGGCGAGCATAACCTTGCAAGAGCCTTTGAGGGCGATAATGTTGATAAGCTGAATTCAATTATCAAGGGCGCTGCCCCTGCGGTTTCGTCGTGCCTTATGTATTGGAGCAGTCTGTGGTCGCTCTGCTCAACCGATCTTTATGAACAGCTTAAAGCGGACTTCCTTGACCCCGTTGAGAGCAGAAATATAATCGAAAAAAACGATATTCTTCACTATGAGATTATGCCGAAATTTGCCGAAACTTATAAAAAGTGCATGGCGAGAGGAACTTCGATTTCAATTCTGTGCGGAACGGGGAGTGACATTGCAACGGGCGGCGGAATAAACGGCGACCTTGTTTTGCCGACGAGCGGAGTCAGCGGAGCGGTCTGCGCTCCTCTCGGCGAGAGATTCCCCGATGGCTACACGGGCGTTAAAACCTCATGTTCAGACCCCGAACACAACCACATTTCCCCGTCAATGGAAATCGACGCTTCAAGCGCATATCTGCCCGAAAACACTTGGTTTATCAATAATCAGTATCACGGTCAGTATTTTTATGAGGAATACACAAAATCGCTTGTCACCAAGCTTTTACTGACCGATGAAATCAAGGATGTTTATTCCGACCCCGATTATCCGCAGTTTGAAAATTCCAACCATGCCAACAGAACGCTTCACCTGAAGTTCAATAACAGCCCTGCAGGATATCTTAACTCAAAAGATACCGCTCTGACGGTTGAAAACATTTCGTCGGACAGCTGCATAAAAATCCTCTCGGTTGTTTCAAACGGAGTTAAGCTTGACTTTGACGCTTCGGGCAAAGAAATGATTTCACCCGGCGAGAGCATTGATATTCCTTTCAGCGGAAAAGTCCCCGAAGTCGGAGATGTTGCGGCGCAGATAACCGTCAGCTATGTCAAAATCGGCAGCATGAATCCGCTTTGCACCGCCGATTTCAGAGTTATGGTTGATAACGGCGAAGCTCCGCAATGCGGCACGGGCTTTGTCAGCTCGGAGTTTGAAAGCAGGCTTCAAAAAGCCATTCCCGATTGGTTCTACAGTTTCCTTTCAAGGCATTCGCTCAAGGACGCCGCAGAATGCATTTATAATTCCGTAACGGAAGTATTAAAGAAATAAACACAAAAGGCTTGCATCGGAATCGGTGCAAGCCTTAAAAATTTTATCTGTCCGTCAGATTTCTTATCCATTTTTTGCTCACGAAGCGCCAAATGCTGAGAATCGTTTTCGGAATATCCTCTCCGAGATACATTGCGATTATCAGATAAACAAAATCAACCTTTGCAAAAAGTCCGAGATAAACAACGAGCGGAACACCTATGAGATAGAGCGAAAGGCAGTCAAACAGCACTCCGATTTTTGTGTCGCCGCCCGCTCTGAATGTGCCGACAATCAGCGTGTAAGGAATGTTCCTTATCGGCAGCCAGAAGCAGTAAAGCATAATAAGCTTTGCCGCAATGTCATATGCACCCTGCGTTTCAATCTCAAGCAAAGAAAGCATGGGATGCCTTGCCAGCGCAAGCACGGTTCCCGTTATTATTCCGATTATCGGGGTCATAATGACGAATTTCTGAGCGAGCTTATATGCGCCCTTTTCGTTGCCCTCTCCGATGGTTTTGCCCGTCATGATGGCACAGGCGTGGCAGATACCGACGAAGAATACAAATGCAACCTGCTCAACCGAGCTGAAAACAGTATATCCCGCATAGCATTCGCTGCCCTGCCTTGCAAAAACCATTGCATAGATGTTTGTTCCGATTGCCCAGGCAACCTCGTTCGCAACAACGGGAAGACAGACAACCGAAAATCGGCGGACAAAGCTTTTGCTGAGAGCAAAAAAGTGTTTGAGATGTTCGTTGAAAATTTCCTTTGAGCTTCTCAGAACGATAAGCAGCAGAACGGATTGGAATGCCGTTGAGGTCAGCGTTGCAATCGCCGCTCCCCTGAGCCCGAGAGCGGGTATGCCGAGCTTTCCGTAAATCAGAATATAATTCAGAACCGAGTTCAGCACAACCGATGCAATCGAGGTGAAAAGGGGAGGGTTGACTCTTTCCGTTGCTCTGAGAGCAGTGCACGAAACCTGATTGAATGCGCTGAAAACGCACATGAATGCAACTATCCTGATGTAGCCCGAGGCGTCAATAACCTCCTGTTCATTTGAAAAAACTCTCAGAAGCTGATGCGGAAAGAATGACAAAGCGCAGGTAAACAGGGCGGCAACACCGAAGCCGAAAATCAGCGCTGTTCCGTAGGATTTTTGAATGTTTCGCTTTTCCTTTGCTCCCCAGAACTGCGAAATCAAAGCCGATGAGCCCGATGAGATGCCGAAATAGAACAGATTCATCAGGAATATCCACCTTGACGATATCCCGACGGCAGAAACCGCAACATTGCCGAGCCTTGTGACCATAGCCGTGTCCACAAGCTGAGCGCACGAAACAAGAAGCTGCTGCATGGCAATCGGGAACGCAAGCCTTATCATGTTTTTAAAAAAATGATTTTTGGAATTCATAAATGCACCTTTATATTGATAATCCGAATCGGCTCGGGTTTTGCATTATGATTGCAGAGCCGCCGATATATTATATTGATATTCCGCCCAAAAGTCAATGATTATTCGGGCTTATTCCCGAATATGCTTATTTTTAAGCTTTTTTGTCGATAAATGTACTGTTTATATATTATTTCTATTGATTTTTATTTTTATTTGCTGTATAATGCTGACCGAATAAAATTTAATTCAGAGGTGCATTCTTTATGTCACAGTATAACGAATTTTCAGGCGTTTATTCCCTGCTTTTAACTCCCTTTAATTGGGACAGAACCCTTGACTACAAAACATATGAAGAATATGTTGAGTGGCAGGCTTCATTTAAGCCTCAGCATCTTTTCGCAGTCTGCGGCTCATCCGAAATGATGGAGCTCACTCAGGAAGAGAGAGTTAAATGCGCAGGTCTTGCGGTTAAAAATTCAAACGGAGTTCCCGTTTTTGCAACAGGCAACCTCGAAAGCGATTTCAACGCTCAGATTGAGGAAATGAAAAAGCTTGAACAGCAGGGTGTTTCAGGCCTCGTTTTTGTAACAAGAGGTATGTGCGACAAGCCCGACGAGCTTTATGATTATATCACCTCCCTTGCTTCTCACACGGAGCTTCCCGTTGTTCTCTATGAGTTCCCCGGCATGCACCCTCACTGCATGGATTCAATAACCTACGGCAAGCTTGCCGCAACAGGCAAAATCAAGGGAATCAAGGATACAACCTGCAAAATGCCCGAAATTGAAGCAAAAATTGCCGTTCAGGGCGATTCCAATGTTCTTCAGGCGAACATTCCTTTCCTTTATGACTCTTATCTCAAGGGCGCAAGAGGCGTTGTTGCAACTCCGACCTCATGCGGAGCAGACCTTTTCGTTAAAATGTGGGATGAGTTCTCAAACGGTGACCTTGAAGCCGCAAGAAAGACTCATCAGAACATAATTGCTCTTGATAACTGCATTGATTCGGGCTTCTGCGCAAGCGCAAAATATCTTGTCGGTCTCAGAGGCATCAACATGAAGTGGTACACAAGAGGAAACCACAATCTCAGCCCCGCAAGAATCCGTTCGATTGAAGTATGGTATGATTGGGCAAAGGAAAACGGCATTCTTGACTGATTGAGGGCTGTGAAGGTATATTACTTGACAAATTGACATTTTGTCTGTAAAATAAAGGATGTCAAAATAGAAATAACGGGGGTAAATATGAAAAAACTCAGGGCGAAAGTATGCGCCGTAACTCATTCGGGAAGAACACGCCGTGAAAATGAGGATAACTATGACCTTAACGGCAGACTGACCTCAACGGGCGATTTGCGCAAGGGCTCGGCGTTTGTTCAGAGCATGTCGGAGCCTTTCCACCTTGCGGTCTGCGACGGCATGGGCGGCGAAAGCTACGGCGAGCTTGCTTCGGGAATAGCTGTTGAAACCGTTGCCGCTCACGCTTCAAATATTTATGAAAGCGGCGAGGATTTCAGCTTTGCGATTGCAAACTGCATTGAGGACGCCAACAGCAGAATCTGCGCCGAAATCAACGCCAGAGGCAAGCGCATGGGAACAACTCTTGCGGCAATTTATGCCGTTAAGGGTAAGATTATCTGCGTCAATATCGGCGATTCAAGAATTTATCATTATTCAAAGGGAATTCTTGAGCAGATAAGCTTTGACCATACTCATGCTCAGACTATCGTTGACGCAGGTCAGGTCTCTCAGGATAATATCAATCAGATTCCCGATGCCAAAAGGCTAACGAAGCATTTGGGAGTATTCCCCGGCGAAGCTAATCTTTCGCCTAACATCAGCGTTATTGACGATGTTGATAACGGCGATATAGTTCTTCTTTGCAGCGACGGCTTGACCGATATGGTTGATGACGGCGAGATAACCGCAATTCTCTCAACTGCCGAAAGTGCTCAGGATGCGGCAAGCAAGCTTATCCGCAGAGCGCTTGAAAACGGCGGAAAAGATAATGTCAGCGTTATGGCGGCGTTTATCGAGGCAGAGGAAACGGCAATTTTTGCGCCGATTGCCGCCGCAATGGTTGGCGATACCGATGCCGATTATGAGGAAGAATACCGTAACAGCTACGGCTCAAATCAGCTTCCCGATGAAGAAAATCCCGTTTCTCCCTATGCTAACGCCGATGCGAGAGCATATGTTAAACCCATGGATAAAGCGAAAATAATGAAGATTGCGGGCATCGTCGCTGCGGCAATTGCGGTTATTGTAATCGCTGCACTTCTTATCAAGGCGCTTGTCGGCGGCAAGGAGACTGACGAGGATAATATTACAACAGGCACAACATATGACTATTACGGCTATCAGACTGTCTATGAGCCTGTAACCGAGCCGACAACGGGCTTTACCGTTTGGTCGTTTGAATCAACAAGCGAAACCGAAAGCGAAACAAGCTCAACCACTCAGGCGACAACACGCAAAAAGGTTACAACAACGAAGCGTAAGACCCCGACTTCCACCAAGAAGCCCACAACCACAAGGAAGCCGACTGCTTCAAGCAAGCCTGCTTCAACTGCCGCTCCTTCAACGGCAGCATCAACCACGGCTTCAACAACGGTTTCGGCATCTTCGACCGTTGCAAGCACCGGCACAACCGAATCGACCGCCGCTCAGGAGTCAACAAACACTACTGCTCCGTCGAACACACAACCTGCTCAGTCTGAATCATCAACCGCACAGCAGACCGAAAGCACTCAGCAGGAACAAACTCAGGCAGAGAACACTCCTCAGCAGGGAGCTTAATAATCACTAATCATTCACCCGCCAAGCAGAAATGCAAGGCGGGTGTTTTCATATTATTGCCTCAAAGCATATAATAGACGGGGTGGTTTTTGTGAAAAGCAGACGATTTTACCGCCGCAGAGGGACGGCGGCTTTCAGAATAATCTGCGCCGTGCTTGCTTTGCTTATTTCGGTTTTGCTTATTGATGCAAAGCTTCGCCCGGCGATATATGACCTTGCGGCGCTTGAAGCTTATGCGCTTTCCGCAAAAACCGTTAATGCGGCTGTTGAAGAAACGCTTGCCGATAATGCGCCGAAATATTCCGAGCTTGCGGAAATCAGCCGAACCGACGACGGCAGAATAACGGGCATCACAACCGATGTTATAAAGCTGAATCTGTTCAAAGCTCAGGTGACAAAGGCGATTGATTCCGCTTTTAACAAAAAGAAGAAAACGGAGATAAGCGTTCCGCTCGGCTCGGCAAGCGGGATTGCGCTTTTTGCGGGTATCGGACCTTATATAGATGTTTCCGTAGGATATTCTTCTTCGACTCATTCGGATTTTGAAAATGTTTTTTCAAGCGCAGGCATAAATCAGACTCAGCACAGCATTATGCTGAATATCGAAACGCAGGTTATGCTTTCTCTGCCCGGGAAACGCCTTTCTCAGACGGTGGAAACCTCGTTTTGCGTTGCCCAGACGGTAATAGTCGGCTCTGTACCGAATGTAATGGTTGAGTAATCATCTGAGAGCATAAAAAATATTGATTTTATCCGCCGGAATTGATATAATAAAAATATATTATGTTAAGGAAGTAACTGCTATGGATTTTGAAACGGCAAAGGCAAGAGCAAAGGAGCTTCGTGACCTGCTCAATTATCACAGCCATAAATATTATGTTGAGGATTCGCCCGAGATAGAAGATTATGAATATGATATGCTTCAAAGAGAGCTTGCGGGAATCGAAAAGGAGTTTCCCGAGCTTATAACCCCCGATTCTCCGACTCAGAGGGTCGGCGGAAGTGCGGAAAGCATGTTCACTCCCGTTGCTCATGCCGTACCGCTTGAAAGCCTTCAGGATGCGTTCAGCTTCGGCGAGGTCAGAGCGTTCTACGACAGGGTCAAGGAGCAGTTTCCCGACGCTGAGTTTGTCGTTGAACCGAAAATTGACGGTCTTTCGGTTGCTCTGGAATACGAAAACGGAGTGTTTGTCAGAGGCTCGACAAGAGGTGACGGCAATATCGGTGAAGATGTTACCGCAAATCTCAGAACGGTTAATTCAATCCCTCTGCGCCTGAAATCAGATGTCACGATTGAGGTCAGGGGAGAGACCTATATGCCCAAAAAGGTGTTTGCATCTCTCGTTGAGGAGCAGGAGCAGAACGGCGAAAAACCTTTCAAGAATCCGAGAAACGCCGCCGCAGGCTCTCTCAGACAGAAAAATCCCAAAATCACCGCTTCAAGAGGACTTGATATTTTCGTTTTCAACATTCAGCGTTACGGTTCGGACGAAATCACGGGGCATAAGCAGTCAATTGATTTCCTGAAAACTCTCGGTTTCAAGACGATACCTTTTTATAACAAATTTGATTCTTATGACGATATTATTTCCGAGCTTAACAGAATCGGCGAAATCAGACCGACTCTGCCGTTTGACATTGACGGAGCGGTCATTAAAACGGATTCGTTTGCTCAAAGAGCGGAGATAGGCAGCACGGCGAAGTTCCCGAGATGGGCGCTTGCGTTCAAATATCCGCCCGAAGAAAAAGAAACAACCGTTGTTGATATTGAGGTTGCCGTCGGCAGAACGGGAGTTTTGACCCCGACCGCCGTTTTTGAACCCGTGCTTGTTGCAGGCTCAACGGTTTCAAGAGCAACGCTCCATAATCAGGATTTTATCAATGAAAAAGATATAAGAATCGGCGACAGAGTTGTTATCCGAAAAGCCGGAGACATAATTCCCGAGGTTATAAAGGTTGTGTCTCATGCCGACGGAAGCGAAAAATTCAGCCTGCCCGAGGTCTGCCCGTCGTGCGGCTCGGCGGTTATCCGTGAGGAGGGTGAAGCGGCGGTCAGATGTGTCAACCCCGAGTGCCCCGCACAGCTTTTAAGAAATCTGATTCATTTTTGCTCCCGTGACGCCATGGATATCGAGGGAATGGGCGACGCCGTGCTTGAAAAGCTTGTAACAAACGGATTTTTGAGCAAGCCGAGCGAGATTTATACTCTCAAAAAAGAAGATTTTATGACCATTGAGGGCTTTAAGGATAAATCATCGCAGAATCTTGTTGACGCAATAGAAAAATCAAAGGAAAACGACCTTTCAAAGCTTGTTTTTGCCCTCGGAATACGCCATGTCGGTCAGAAAGCGGGCAAAATTCTTGCCGAGCATTTCGGAACTATGGAAAATATTATGAACGCCGATTTGGAACAGCTCACGGCTATTGACGGCTTCGGCGGAATAATGGCTCAGAGCGTTGCGGATTTCTTTGCGCTCGAACAGTCGAAGCATGAGATTGAAGCGCTTGCAGCTTACGGCGTTAACATGAAGTCGTTGACCGAGAAAATCGATAACCGCTTTGAAGGCAAAGTATTTGTTCTGACCGGCACTCTTCCGACCTATTCACGCAATGAAGCGAGCGAGATTATCGAAAAATTCGGCGGAAAAACCGCTTCGTCGGTTTCAAAAAAGACAAGCTATGTGCTTGCAGGCGAGGAAGCAGGAAGCAAACTCGTCAAAGCTCAGTCCCTCGGTGTGACAATAATAAACGAGGAAGAATTTAACGAGATGATAAAATAATACAAGAATGGAAGTGATTTTTATGGGCATGTCTCATTCTAAAGCTATAGAGAACGCCGCAGCCTCCGTTGAAATGGAAGGATTTGTTGTGACCGAAGAATACAAAATGCTTTGTGAAAAGCTTCTTGTTAACGAAATAACTTTTGATGAATATGTTGAACTGATTAAAAAAACTCAAGGGATTGTTGCATAATGGGATATA
>JAEDKI010000059.1 GCA_016295895.1 Clostridiaceae bacterium
AGTTGAAAAATCGAGGGAGGGAGCAATGTGATAAGAAAGGTTTATGTTGATGTCGTTGTGTTGCAGGATAAAGACGGCAAAAGCCGCCCCTTGAGGATTCAATGGGAGGACGGCACGGTCTATAAAGTTGAGCGTTTGCTTAGCCGCAGCAGAACCAAGTCACGCAAGGTCGGCGGAGGAGATATGAGATACACCGTTCAGATAAACGGAAAGGAGACCTTTCTGTTTGAGGAGGACGGCCGTTGGTTTGTTGAAGCGGTAAAATAATTTTCAAGGAGGCTTGAACCGTGTTGGACAAAATGTATTGCTGTATCGATCTGAAATCATTTTACGCTTCCGTGGAGTGCGTTGAGCGTGGGCTTGACCCGATGAAAACGAATCTTATTGTTGCCGACCCGACAAGGGGGAGCGGCTCAATCTGCCTTGCAATCACGCCTGCAATGAAAGCTCTCGGCATCAAAAACCGCTGCCGTGTTTTTCAGATTCCGAAAAATGTTGAATATATCACCGCCATGCCGCAGATGCGTAAGTATATGGAGATTTCGGCAGATATTTATTCGGTTTATCTGCGCTATGTCAGCCCCGATGATATCCATGTTTATTCAATCGACGAATGCTTCATTGACATGACGGATTATCTGAAGCTCTATAAAAAAACGCCGCTTGAATTTACGGTTATGCTCATGGACGCAGTGTATAATGAAACGGGGATTTGCGCTTCGGCGGGCATCGGCACAAATCTTTTTCTGTGCAAGGTCGCTCTTGATATAACCGCCAAGCATTCGCCGAATTTTATCGGATTTTTGGATGAAAAAAAGTTCAAGGAAACCGTTTGGACTCATCGCCCGATAACGGATGTCTGGAATATAGGCAGAGGAATTGCCGCCAGACTTGAAAGAATGGGAATTTTTGATTTGAAGGGCGTTGCGGAATTCCCCGAGAGTATGCTTTATAAGGAATTCGGAGTCAATGCGGAGTTTCTGATTGACCATGCCAACGGCAGAGAGCCTTGCACGATAAAGGATATCCACGAATACAAATCAAAATCCGCTTCGATTTCAAACAGTCAGATTCTGTTTGAGGATTACGGTTATAACGACGCCCTGACCGTCATGAAGGAAATGGTTGATTTGCAGGTGCTTGAATTGGTTGACAGACACCTTGTCACGGATTCGATTTCCCTGCATATCGGCTACTCGAAGGATGTTATAAAACCGAGCGGAGGAACAAGAAAGCTTGACGGCTTCACGAATTCTTATAAAAAGATAATTTCGCATTTTGAGGCTCTTTATAATGAAACGGTGAACAAGGCGTTCCCCATTCGCAAAATCAGCATAGGTCTTTGCAACCTGCAGGATGATTATATGGCGAGCATAACGCTCTTTACCGATGTTGAAGCGGAGGAACGGGAGCGTAAGCTGCAGGAGACCGTTGTTGATATCAAAAAAAGATACGGCAAAAATTCGATTCTGAAAGGAATCAGTTACACCGAAAAGGCAACCGCACGGAGCAGAAATAAAATGGTGGGAGGTCATAACGGCGGTGAATAAAAATACTGACAGAGCAAGGCAGTTCATGCCCTTTGCGGCGTTGACGGGCTTCTACGGAATAATCAAAGAGCGTGAGAGCCGTTCCGAGCCGAGGCATGAGCTTTCTGAGGACGAAGAAAAAATCCTTTCCGACCGAATGATTCGGGTCAGGAAAGGAATGATGGTGAAAGTGACTTTTTATAACGGGTCACGCTATGAAACGGTCACGGGAATGGTGTCCGATATTGATTTGATTTACCGAAGCATAACAATTGTCAAAAGAAAAATTTATCTTGACGATGTGATAGAAATCGGCTCTGAGGATTTTGAAGAGAATAACGAAAAATATTAAAACTCTTTGTCAATAACCATTTGGCGGTAGTCAAGAAATTCAAATCCCGTTCTTTGATAGAGCTTTATTGCTCCGGCGTTTTCTTCTCCGACCTCAAGGCGAAGCCTTTTTGCTTTTCCTTTCAGCTCTTTTTCGATGAATTCAAAGAATCTGCCGCCTATGCCGCAGCCTCTGAAAGCGGAATCAACAAAAAGCTCTTCAATCCATGCGGCGAAGCCTCCGACCTCGGTTTCGTATTTCATTGAGACGAGTGCAAAGCCTGCAGGAGCGCCGTCGGCTTCAAAAATATAGCCTTTGACAAGCTCGGGAAGCTCGAAAACGGCTTCAAAGTTGAGATTCAGAGTTTCTTCGGGAACGGTGTGAAGCACGGCGGGCGGAGCGTAAAATTTCTTTACCATCTCCAGAAAAATTTCTTTATCCGTCGGCTCAAAGGGTCTGATTCTGACTTGCATGACTGATTTTTCCTTTCACAGAGTTGAAAATTCGGAAAATCCGAAAATATTTGTGTTAATTTTGCAAAAATCACGGTTTCTCAAAAAATATTTTTGTGTTTTGCTTGACTTATAATAAAAATTCTAATAATATTTAACTGAAAAAGCAGTTATTAAAGGATGTGTGAAAATGGATGCGGTTGATGTTAAAATCATCGAATGTCTGAAAGCAAATTCAAGAGAGAATGCCTCTGTTATCGGGAGCAAGGTCAATATGTCTGTTTCGGCGGTTATCGAGCGCATTAAAAAGCTCGAAGCGAGCGGAATTATCAAGCAATATACGGTTGTTCTCGATAACGAAAAGCTCGGTATGGATATAACCGCATTTATTTCCGTGAGCATGGAGCATCCGAAATTTAACGACGGCTTTGTTGATTTTGTAATGCGCCATCCGCAGATAATCGAGTGCCATTACATAACGGGAGATTTCGACTTTTTGCTGAAAATCTGCACAAACAGAGCAAAAGGCCTTGAACTGCTTCTGAATGAAATCAAAGGAGTCGGCGGCGTGTCGCTGACGAAAACGCTCGTTGTTTTGTCAACCAACAAAGAGGACTACTGCGCCGATGTCAATGCGGCTGTGCAGTGAGCTTTTCGGGTCGCCGACGCAAAAAAATGAAGAAATGAAGTGTGCCTGCGGCAAATTCCGGTATGGCGACCCTGCGTGGTCGCCCGTTTTTCGCTCCGCCTGTGACCGATTGTATTTGCTCCGCAAAAAATATCGAAATGGTAGGGCGGGGGCTTGCTCCCGCCGTTTGCTTTTTATGACGAATCCGTTGAAAAATAACGATTTTTCGTAGGGAACGCTGTCCTCAGCGTTCCGATTCGCCGCAGGCGATTAATGTGATATTGTCTTTGGGACGATGTGGGCATCGTCCCCTACAAATTGAAATACAATCCGTAGCCTTGCGGCTGTCCTTAAAACCTAAAATTTATCGTAAACACGGTAAGGCGGAGGCTTGCCCTCTGCCGCTTTTATTCTTCAACAACAATATTGTTCGTATAGATATATTCCTGCAAATATTCGCTTGCGGCATCAATGTCAAGCACCTCAACCCATTGACCGCTGATTGTGTCGGCATACATATGCTCATCAATCGGAACCCGGTTTTGCTCAATGTCAAAGGCAAGAACGCTGACTCCGCCTTTGAAAGCGAGGGCGGTGATTTCGGCGGGTGAAAGGTCGGTCTGAATCAGCGGAAAAACTTCTTTCATCGCTTCAAGAAGCTTCGGGATTCCCGCAGTTTTTGCCTGACCGATAAGCGCAGTAATAACCTTTCGCTGGCGGTAGGTTCTCATATAATCCGTGTCAAGCTTTCGGATTCTGCAGTAGACGAGAGCCTGAGCGCCGTTAAGATGAACGCTTTCGCCGTAGTCTATTGTGTGTCGGGTTGTTCGGTTAATGTATTTTGCTTCCTTTTCGGTGACCTCAACATCAATGCCGCCGAGCTTGTCTATAATGCTCGTAAACATATCAAAATCAACCATAACAAAATGGTCGATGTCAACTCCGAAATTGTATTCTATTGTGTCAACCACAAGCTGAGGTCCGCCGTAGGTGCAGGCGGCGTTAAGCTTTGCTTTTTTGCCCTTTGACGGAATCTCAACCCAACTGTCTCTGAGAAATGAAGTCAGCTTTATTTTTCCGTGGGCATAATCAAGAGAAACAAGAATCATCGAATCCGAGCGTGATGCCGAGCCTGCGCTGCCGTCAACGCCGAGCAGCAGAATGTTCGTAACAAGCGGACTGCTTTTAAGCTGAGAAGAAGAGATATATTCATTCTTTTCAAGGTCGTTTCTCGTATAGCCCGATGCGGCGGCAAAAAGAAAAACAAATCCGCCGAATACCATAATCAAAGCAAGAATCAGCGATATCACCGTCTTGAAAAGGCGGTGTTTTTTTCTCTTTTTCTTCTTCGGAGGCTCGTCCTCGGGCTCGGGAGGCAGAGGGTCGGGCGAGACAGGGTCAAGATCATAGATTTCAAAATCATCGGAATTTCTGCGCCTTTTTGATATATAGATATCTTCCATTTCGGTTACCTCAAATAATTATGATTAATAATTTTACACCATCACGGCGGTTAACACAACCCCGAAAATGTAAACATTTTAATATTTGCAAATCTTTTACGCTAAATTGTTTGACTTTTTCACCGATGTGGTCTAAAATACAATAGAGTATTTGCGCCGAGAAAGTTGGGCAGTTGCGGGCAGCTTTTGCTGCGTGAGGAAAGTCCGAGCTTCACAGAGCGGGATAACGGCTAACGGCCGCCGAGGGTGACCTTAGGGAAAGTGCAACAGAGATATACCGCCTGCTTTTGCAGGTAAGGGTGGAAAGGCGAGGTAAGAGCTCACCGGCGTGCGGGGAACCGCACGGCCCTGCAAACCCTATCCGAAGCAACACCGACGGGAGGAGGAGCTTTAAGCTCCGGCGTTTGCTCGACGATACTCCGACGGGTGGCTGAAGCCCTGCGGCAACGCAGGGCGTAGACAGATGATTGCCTTAAATGACAGAACTCGGCTTACAGGCTCTCTCGGCGCAATGCTTAAATTATATTGATTATTTGGTATGCATGGAAGATTTTGAAACTGTAACGGGTGTTGTTGAATACATAACATTCCGAAATACCGAAAACGGCTACACTGTTCTTGAATTTTCAAGCGACGGTGAGCTTTTTACTGCCACGGGCAATCTCGGAGAGCTGTATTGCGGCGAAAAAGTGACACTCAGCGGCAGATGGACGGTTCACCCGACATTCGGAAAGCAGTTCAGAATCGACGGCTGTAAAAGAGAGATGCCCGAAACGGCGGCGGATATGCTTTCTTATCTTTCGTCGGGAATCATTAAGGGCATAAAAGAAAAAACCGCACAAAAAATAATTGAAAAATTCGGCGATGACAGCTTCAGAATTATTGAATCTCGCCCCGACCGCCTTGCGGAGATAAAGGGCATTTCTCTTTCAAGAGCGGAGGAAATATCAAAAGAGTTTATAAAGAGAGCCGCCGAAAGAGAGGCTTTGATAGCTCTTGAAAAATACGGAATGACAACGGCGGAATGTCTCAGAGTTTATAAGATTTTCGGCTCAAAATCCGTTGAGACCGTTGAAAGAAATCCGTATTTGCTCTGCGGCGAGAGAATCGGAATAGATTTTGAAAAGGCGTGCCGCATTGCAGGTTCTCTGCCGGTTAAGCCTGCCGACGAATACAGAATAGCGGCGGGTATCGTTTATGTTGTCCGCCATAATCTTTACAGCGGCGGTCACACCTGTCTGCCGAGGGAAAAGCTTGTGCCGCCGTGCACTCAATTGCTCGGCTGCTCTGTTGACACCGTTGAAATTCAGCTTGATACTCTCATTGAGCAGAAACAGCTTGTTTCGGAAACTATCGGTGCAAGAGATTTTATATTTTTGCCCGACCTTTTCAATGCGGAGAAGAATGCGGCGAACGCCGTGCTTTTCATGAAACGGTTCGCTCCGAAATGCCTTGAAAATATAGATGATGAAATCGGCAAAGCCGAGCTTGTCAGCGGCGTTTGCTTTAACGAACAGCAGCGCCTTGCAATCAGGCTTGCCGTTGAGAAGGGTCTGCTGATTCTCACGGGAGGCCCGGGAACGGGCAAAACCACAACTTTAAGAGGCATACTGAAAGTCTTTGAAAGCAGAGGTCTTGAGGTTGCGCTTGCCGCCCCGACGGGCAGAGCCGCCAAAAGAATGAGCGAGCTGACGGGCAGAGACGCCCAGACGATTCACAGGCTTCTTGAGGTTGAATGGGATAACGATGACAGACCGACCTTTCAGCGCAACAGAAGAAATCCTCTGAGCGCAGGAGCGGTTATTATAGATGAGCTTTCAATGGTTGACATCAGCCTTTTTGCGAGCCTGCTTGACGCTCTGCCGATAGGCTGCAGGCTTGTCATGGTAGGCGATTCCGATCAGCTTCCGCCCGTCGGAGCGGGGAATGTTCTTCATGATCTGATTAATTCAAAGGCTTTGCCCGTTGTTGAGCTTAAGCAGGTTTTCCGTCAGGCAATGGAAAGCCTGATTGTTACCAACGCTCACAGAATCGTTAACGGCGAGTTCCCCGAGATAACCAAAACCGACAAAGACTTTTTCTTTCTTGAAAGAAATTCCGTTCAGTCGGCGTCAAAGACCGTTTCCGAGCTTTGCTCGGTTCGTCTGCCGAAAGCATATAAATATTCTCCGACAGAAGATATTCAGGTGCTTTGCCCGTCAAGAAAAGGAGAGGCAGGCACGGTCAATCTCAACAAAATCCTGCAAGCGGCTCTTAACCCGCCCGCAAGGCACAAGCGTGAGCACAGCCTCGGTCAGAGGGTGTTCCGTGAGGGCGACAAGCTCATGCAGACAAAGAATAACTACAATATTTCATGGACAAGCAGCGAAAAAGAGGGGCTCGGCATTTTTAACGGCGATATCGGAATGCTCGAAAAAATTGACGAGACCGCCCATACATTATATATACGCTTTGACGACAAGCTTGCGGAATATCCGTTTGAGTGCGCAACCGAGCTTGAACATGCCTACGCCGTGACGGTGCATAAGAGTCAGGGCAATGAATTTGAAGCGGTGGTCATGCCCGTTATCGGCGTGGTTGACAGGCTTGCTTACAGAAATCTGCTCTATACTGCCGTCACAAGGGCAAAAAAACTGATGATTCTTGTCGGCACAAAAAATACGGTTGAAAGAATGGTTGCCAACAACAGCAAGGCGAAGCGGTATTCCGCTTTGAAAAGCTTTATTATGCTTGGTGATGAAAATTGAAAAATATATTTGCTCCGCTCGTTTCGGCTCTTTTTCCCGACAGATGCGCCTATTGCGGTGTTCCGATAGCATCGGGTTCGCTTGCCTGCGAAAAATGTATGGATTCTCTGCCGAGAATCAAAGGGGAAATTTGCCCGAAATGCGGCAGAGAAAAAGAAAACTGCTCTTGCAAAAAAGCAGAAATGTATTTTGAACGCCTTGCCGCCCCGTTCTATTTTTCGGGCGTTGTCAGAACGGGAATTCATGCCTTCAAATTCAGAAAAAGCCCCGATAATTACAGAGCGTACAGCTCTGAAACGGCAAAAACGGTCAGAGAAAGATTCGGCGGCGTAAACTTTGATTATATAACCGAAGTCCCCATGACTGCAAAAAGCACCAAAGACAGGGGATATAACCAATGTGCCCTGCTTGCAAAGGGAATTGCCGAAGAGCTCGGTATTGAATACAAAGCAGGCATTCTCAAAAAGATTTATGAAACCGAAAAACAGCACGGGCTGAGCTATTATCTGAGAAAAGGCAATCTGACGGGTGTGTTTGATGTTGCCGATGCGGAATCGGTCAAGGATAAAACCGTTTTGCTCTGCGATGATATTTCAACCACGGGCGAAACCCTGAACGAATGCTCAAAAATGCTCTGGCTTTACGGAGCGAAAGAGATTTACTGCGTAACAACTGCGTTGACTAAAAGCAAATTAACCGAAAAACAAAACGATAATTAATAATAATTCCGAAAGGACGGTGATGCAATGCTCGGCACAAATATAGGAATTGACCTTGGAACGACATCCATTGTCGTTTTTGTTGAGGGCAAGGGAATTGTTTTGTCCGAACCCAGCGTTGCCGCCTATGAAAAGGAAAGCGGAAAGCTGATTGCCGTTGGCAAAAAGGCTTGGGATATGCTCGGCAAAAATCCCGATTCAATTCGGGTCGTAAAGCCCATGGAACACGGCGTTGTTTCGGATTTCACGGCAACGAAGCATATTCTTCGTTTCTTCCTTTCAAAAATATGCAAAAACATGGTTTTCAAGCCGAATGTTGTTGTCTGCGTTCCGTCAATGGCAACAAGCCTTGAAAAGAGAACTATTCTTGACCTTGTAACCTCCTCGGGAGCGGCAAAAGCATGTCTGATTGAAGAACCTCTTGCCGCTGCGCTCGGAGCAGGGCTGAAAAGCGACCGCCCCGTGGGTACGATGATTGTTGATATAGGCGGCGGCACAACCGACATTGCGGTTATAACGATGGGCTGTATCTCCGTTTCCCGTTCGGTCAAAACTGCGGGAAATGCGCTCGATGAGGCAATCGTCAGGCAGATAAGGCGTGAAAGAGATGTCATAATAGGCGAGAAAACCGCAGAGATAATCAAAAAGCAGATCGGCTGTTCAAATCTCAGAAATGTCGAACTCGGTATGACTGTCAAGGGCAAGCATTTTATAACGAATATGCCTGTCAGCATTGAGGTCAGCTCAACCGAGGCTTATCTTGCCATGCGTCCTCACCTTGAAACGATAGGCGAGGCGGTGCGCTCGGTTCTGGAGCTGACTCCGCCCGAGCTTTCGTCGGATATCTGCGAATCGGGCATACATCTGACGGGTGGCGGCGCTCTGCTTCAGGGCATAGACAAGATGATTCAGAAAAAAACCGGAGTTAAAACGACGGTTGCCGATGACCCGCTGAGCTGCGTTGCTCTCGGAACGGGCGAAGCACTTTCGCATATTGATATTCTCAGCCAGAACGGCTATGTTTTCAAGGCTCGCAACGAGATAGGCGGGCTCAATCCCGAAGCGAACGAATAAATCCGACAAAACCGTCCAAGAATGTATTTGCAGCTTTGCATATCAAATAAAGGACGGTTTTATTTATGAAAAAAAGCAACATAATTGAAATTTCGGTGGCTCTGGGGCTTGTGCTGTCAATAATCGCTTCGGCGGTCGGCTTCGGCTTCAGATGCGGTGAGGTCAGAGAAGAAGTCGTGCGGCTTCATATTCTTGCAAATTCCGACAGCGAGGAGGATCAGCGGGTCAAGCTTGCCGTGCGTGATGCGCTTCTGAACTGCGGAGAAGAAATGTTTTCGGGGGCGGTTAATGTCGATAATGCAGCCGATATTCTCAATTCGCAAAAATCGGAGCTTATCGAAACGGCGAACGCCGTGCTTGCCGAAAACGGTTTTGATTATAAAGCCCGGATTTGTCTTGTGAAAGAATATTTCTCAACCCGCACCTACGAAAATTTCACAATGCCTGCGGGCGAATACCTTGCGCTGAAGGTAATTCTCGGCAAAGGCGAGGGGCATAATTGGTGGTGCGTGATGTTCCCGCCGCTCTGTCTGCCTGCCGCAGCCGAAAAGACGGAGCTTGATGCGGTTTTCGGCAGTGGAGGCGCAAAGCTCGTTCAGAGCAGCCCGAAATATGAAATGCGGTTTAAGATAGTTGAAGTCTTTGAAGAAATCAAAAACCGATTCAAAGAATAAGAACCCGAAAAAGCAGAACACAGTCCGCCGTTCTGAATGATTCTGACAGCGGACTGCGTTTTGAATATGCAAAAGGAGAAAAAGCATGGAAAAGATGAATATGGACAGAAAAACTCTGAAATATTTTGCAAGAATGGCGGCGGAAAGCTATGTTAACGACCCCGTTCATGCCTATGCGACAAAATCGGAAGAAAAAAGAAAGAAATATGTTTATCACTTCATGCTTGAACGCCTCAGCTCCTCAAACGGAAAGGATTTTGTCTGCGTTGATGAGGAAAACCGTGGGCTGTGCGTGTGGCGTGACGCAAAAAACAATTACACAACGGCGGAATTCCTTGCCTGCCCGAATTGGGTATTCCTCGTTTATTATCTGCCCTCAACCGTCAGAACACTGAAAGCCTACAGCCACCTTGACGCAAAGGTTTTTGACGATAACACCCTCCTGATTTCTCCCGTTTTTGTCGATAAAAAATATCAGGGTCAGGGTATTGCGACAAAGCTGATAAAGCAGGGCATTAAGGAGCTCGTTCCGCAGGGCTACAAGCTCGGCCTTGAAACCCAG
>JAEDKI010000060.1 GCA_016295895.1 Clostridiaceae bacterium
TTTCATGTTAATTAATTCCTCCCAATCATGTGGTTAATCGGATTATTCCTCCCACAGTATGCATCAATCAGCTACGGTAACGCCCATGCTGCGAGCCGTGCCTGCGATCATGCTCATAGCTGCTTCAACCGAAGCAGCGTTGAGGTCGGGCATCTTCTGCTCGGCAATCTTGCGTATCTGCTCTGTTGTGATTGTTGCAACCTTGGTCTTGTTGGGAACGCCCGAACCGCTCTCAATGCCGCAAGCCTTCTTGATGAGGACAGCAGCCGGCGGTGTCTTGGTTATAAAGCTGAATGTGCGGTCAGCATAAACCGTGATAACAACAGGGATAATAAGACCCATGTCGTTCTTTGTGCGCTCATTGAATTCCTTTGTGAAGGACATGATGTTAACGCCGTGCTGACCGAGAGCCGGGCCTACAGGGGGAGCCGGAGTGGCCTTGCCTGCAGGAATCTGTAACTTAATTAAGCCGACAACTTTCTGTGCCATAATTAATAAACCTCCATTATTTGTGGTAAATTGCGGAGCTTCTTCAGCTCCTCCCACGAAGCCCTGTCCGTCAAGGCAGGACTGCGCCTGTCAAAGCGCTAAATTTGAAAGGGAAAAACCCTCAAATTCCGTGATTATTCGGCAAGCTCAACCTGATCAAGCTCAAGCTCGACCGTTGTCTGTTTGCCAAAGAGAGCAGAAACCGAAACTTTAACCGTGTTATTTTCGGTGTCAATGCTTTCAACAACGCCCGTAAACCCGTCAAAAATTTCATCGATGATGTTGACCGTGTCGCCAACCTTATATGAAACCTCAACGCTTCTCTTTTCGACTCCGAGCCTGATAACTTCTTCGTCGGTAAGAGGAATTGCTTTGTTTTCGGGGCCGACAAAGCCCGTAACGCCTCTTGTGTTGCGAATGAGCAGCCATGTTTCGTCGCTCATTGCGGGGCGGTTGTCTCTGTCGGGAGAAACGGCTACCTTAACGAGAACATAACCGGGGAAAAGCTTGCGCTCAACCTCTTTTTTCTTCTCAGCGTCGGTAACAATCTCCGTCGGAATCTTGACTTCAAGAATCTGATCCTGCATTTTACGGTTTTCGACCATCTTTTCGATGTTAGTCGCAACCTTGTTTTCGTAACCGGAGTAGGTATGAACTACATACCATCTTGTGTCTGCTGACATCTGATTCCCTCCGTATCAGCCGATAAAGCTGTTTGCGAGCGAAATAAGCCCCTGAGCGGCGGCGGTTGTTGTTGCCGTGTCGGATGACGCTGATTCGCCGATGCTCTGAGCTGCTCTTTCGAGAAGGGAAAGACCCTGAGAAAGGAGCCAGTCAACGCCGTAAATCGCTACTCCGCAGATTGCAACTGCAGCAAGAACGACAGCCGTTGATTTAAGAACTGTTTTTGCATCGGGCCAAACAATCTTCTTGATTTCGCCCTTGATATCCTTGCAGAACTTCTTGATTGCCTTGCCGGCTCTGACGAAAAAGTTTCCGTTAGGGTTAGCAGGCTTCTTGTCCTTTTTCTTGTCGGCGGCGGCAACCTTTTCTGCTGCTTGGGAAATATCCTTTTTAGCCATAGGTTATATCCTCCCGCTTATTTTGATTCTTTGTGGAGAGTATGCTTCCTGCAGAAACGGCAGTACTTGTTCATCTCCAACCTGTCCGGTGTGTTCTGCTTGTTTTTCATTGTGTTATAATTGCGCTGTTTGCATTCGGTGCAAGAAAGTGTAATTTTAACTCTTTTACCGTTAGCAGCCATGTGCGGCACCTCCATTTTCGGAATATTTAGCCCTGCTGCAGGTCTATCAGGCAACCTGAGGGCAGAGCTCAGGCCTCCCTCTGCGTTTATTGATTTTTGGGTGCAAAAAAAGAACCCTCTTGCAGAGGTAAAACTATATTATCACATTTACCCCCGGCAGTCAAGCCCTTTTTTATGATTTTGGTATATTTATTTTTTATTACATTATTAAAGCAGATATTCTATAAGCTCCGCTCCGCTTTTCTGCGAAAGCATTGCGGGAGAAATATCAAGAACGGTTTTGCAGCCGATTTCGCCCGAGGAATTGAGTCTGAACGCCGCCCTTGCGTATGCAAGCAAAACGCTTGAGGTAAACTCGGGGTTTGAATCGAGCTTCAGCGAATATTCGATGATGTGCTTATGCTCGCTGTTTGCGCCCGTCACTCCCGAGCGGATAACAAAGCCCTGATGCGGCAGTCCGCCGTGCTTTTCTTCAAGCTCTTCCTGTGTGACAAATGTTACGGTTGTATCGTAATCGGCAAAATAATTCGGCATGGATTTTATATCCTGCTCGATTTTTGCTTTATCTGCGCCGGGCTTTGCAACAACATAGCATTCTCTCGTGTGCTTCATTCGGGTTGTCAGCTCGGGATTTTCGCCGTTTCTGACCGCTTCGAGAGCCTCGGGAACGGGAACGGTGTACTGCCTTGCGTCCGCAACTCCCTCAACCCGTCTGATTGCGTCGGAATGACCCTGGCTGACGCCTCTGCCCCAGAATGTGTAATCCTTGCCTTCGGGGAGAATTGATGCCGCATAAAGATGGTTGAGCGAAAACAGACCCGGATCCCAGCCGACCGAGATAATGGCAGTTGTTCCGCCCGCTCTTGCCGCCTTGTCAACATTATTATAATGCTCGGCGATTCTTGCGTGGGTGTCAAAGCTGTCAATAACATTGAAATATTTTGCAATTTCGGGCGTCTGAACGGGAAGATCCGTTGCACTTCCGCCGCACATTATCATAACATCAATTTTATCCTTGAATTTTTCAACATCGTTGACCGATGCAACCTCTGCGCCCTCAAAAACCGTTTTGACCTGAGACGGGTCTCTGCGTGTGAATATTGCCGCAAGGGTCATGTCGGGGTTCTGTCGGATTGCGCATTCAACCCCTTTGCCTATATTTCCGTAACCGTAAATTCCGATTCTTATCATTGTTACCTCACTCCTGACAATTCTATAGCACATTTTTGAAATAAAGCCCTCTGGTGAAATCGCCCGACGGCTTTTCATTATTATTATAAGCGGATATAACTCTCCCGCATTGCTCCCTGCTCTCATCGGTGAAATAGAGCAAGCCGAAATCAAGCGAACGGAAGCTGTCTTTTTTATCGGCAAGCCAGAGAGGGCGTGAATTCAGGATAACGCTCGCTCCGTTTTTGCAGACCACGGGGAACTCAACGCCCATTCGGTCAACAAGCCTGCTTTTTGAGCCGCATTCGGCGCAGGTGAGTTTATTTTTTATAGGGCAGTTTCTTGTCAGCATCAGCGGAATCCGCCCGTAAATCATTGCTCCCCTCGGAATATCTCCGCCGAGCCTTTCGGCATCGCCGATGTTTATTTCGCAGGAAAGCAGGCAGTCTTTTGCTCCGAGACGGTCAAGCTCTCCGAGAGAAAGACTGTTGAAAATATTCATTCCGAAGCCGCCTGCAAAGCCGAGACCCGCTTTTTCGGCGATGCCCGCTCCGTCAAGCGTGCATATCCATGCAAGGTCAACGCCGGCGTTTTTCAGAATTTTCAGCTTTTCAATATATTTATCCGCAGAGGAGAACACCGCCGACGGAATTTCAACCGCCGTTTCAATCCCCGCCGCATTCAGCCTTTTAACCGTTTCTTCACTCGCTTCAATCGGGAGAATCACTCTTGATATTCCGCTGAGGTTCTCGGGTATCTGTTCCTCAAGGAAAAATCTTGCATGAAATCCGAAATGCTTCGGGCTGTGAGAGACCTTCTCGGGTCTGAACTCCGAAATCTCGATCTTTTCTCTGCGGATTATCTCCGCTTCAAGAAGCGAAAGAGCCTCACGGCGCAGAGAATTGAGCGCACCCGCAGAAGCATTAAGCCCCGGCATGAAATCAATTTCGATATTTCGGGCAAAAAACTGAGTTCCGCCGCATTTTGAAAGACGCTGAGCCAATTCTTCACGGCTGAGCGGCTTATTGAGCGCAGGCTCGGGCTGAATTTCGCTTACCGCCTTGACGCTTTTTCCGAGAGCCGAAGCAGAAAGGCTGAGGGGCATGTCCTGCCTGAAAACAAGCGAAAAATCCACGGGAATCAGCGGATTTTCGTTGTCATAAAGCCTTTGCAAATCGGAGAGTGCTCCTGCCGCTTCAACAACATCTTCTTTTCGCCTTGTGCCGAACATATCTTTGCCGAGCTTCCCCTCAAAATAGCCTTTTGTGAAGCCCGAACGGGAAAAAACGGCTTTTAAGCCGTCGTCAATCTTTTTATCCCGATTATGAGAAAGGCTGTTTTTGCATGCCGTCACGGCGGCGGCAACATATTCGGGGCGTTTCATTCTGCCCTCGATTTTGAACGAGCAGACTCCCGCTTTTTCAAGCCTTTCAAGCTCGTCAACAAGCGACAGATCTTTAAGGCTGAGATTGTTCCCGCCCTTTCCGTTAACTCCGAACGGCAAACGGCACGGCTGAGCGCAAAGCCCCCTGTTGCCGCTTCTTCCGCCGATAACCGAGCTCATCAGGCATTGACCCGAAACGCACATGCACAGCGCTCCGTGAACAAAATATTCAAGCTCCATATCCGTTTGAGCCGAAATGGATTTTATTTCCTTTTCGGAAAGCTCACGGGGCAGAACCGCTCTTGAAAATCCGAGCTTTTCAAGGATTCTGATGCCCTCGATGCTCTGAACGGACATCTGAGTTGAGGCGTGCATGGGCATGGCGGGAGCCGCCTGCCGCACAATTGAGACAAGCGCCAAATCCTGAATTATGAGCGCATCGACCGAAGCTTCGCAGGCGTCCTTAACCGCTTCATATGCCGCTTCAAGCTCACCGTCGCCGACAATGGTGTTGACGGTCAGATAAACCTTAACATTTCTTGCGTGGCAGTATTCAACCGCCTCGGCAAGCTCCTCACGGGAAAAATTTGAAGCGTTTCTGCGGGCGTTGAGCGTTTTGCCGCCGAGATAAACTGCGTTCGCTCCGCAGCGCACCGCCGCCTGCAGGGCTTCAAAGCTTCCTGCGGGAGCTAAAATTTCCGCCGCCATTATTTTGAGGCTTTAACGGCGGCAAGCTCCTTTGACAGCCTTTCAAGCTCACGCTTTGAAATCTCGGCATCGGTTCTTGCTCTTGCCGCATCCTCAAGATATTCCTGAATCTGAGTTCTCAGGTTTTCGGAAACGGTTTCGCTCTTTTTTGCGGCGTCCGCATATTCAAGAGCGGTTACGATTGCCGCCTGAGTAACGGATATTCTTGCATTGTCACGCAGAAGCGTGCTGATTTTCTTGTCAAGCTCCTCGCCGAGCTTGGCAACATAATCAAGGTCGTCATCCGTGCCGATATTGTATTCCTCGCCGGCAATCAAAAGTCTTATTTTTTCCATAGCTTTCACCCCGTAAAATATTAATACATATCAATTATACATCATTTCAATAACATAATAAAGATTTTTTTTAAATTTTTCTCACTATTTTTATCCGATAATTGATATGACGAAAAAAATATGTTATAATTTGAATATCATGTGAAAAGGATTGGTTAAAATGAAGAAGCTTTCGGCGCTTTTTATTGCCGTTTTCATATTATTTTCTTTCTGCTCCTGCGGAAGTTACAAAACAACGGCGCTTGTTATTTCGGGAACGGAAATTGACAGCGAAATCTTCACCTATTATCTTGACAGAGTCATTCAGCGCCCTGCGGACTACGGTCTGCCCGAGAATCCTCAAAAAAAGGAACTTAAAGAATCGGCAATTAACGAATGCAAAAACTACCTTGCGGCAAACACTAAATTCCGTGACATGGGGCTGACGCTTTCCGCCTCCGAAAAGGTTGAGATATCCGAAAATGTCAACAACTTCTGGATGAGATTTGAAAACCACTATAAAAACATCGGCGTTTCAAAGCAAACGCTGACAAAGATAATGACCGCTCAGGCATATACCGAAGCCATTTTCAACGCAACCTATGACAAAGGAACGGGCGACGCCGCCGAAGAGCAGATATTGCAGGATTATTTCTACGGTAACTATATCTCGTTCCGCAATGTCTGCGCATATTTCACCTCGGCAGACAGCAAATCTCCGATGTCTCAAGCGGATAAAAACCGTCTTATCGCAGCATTTGAAGCTTTGTCCAAAGAATCCTTTGCTTCTGCAGACGATTTTTCAGCCGCCGTTCAGAATGCGGGCTATTCCCTCTCCGATTCGGTGCTTCTGAAAAAGGGTTCGGAGGGATATCCCGACGGATTTTATGAAAAGGTCAGCAATCAGGATGACAGCACTGTTCAGATTATCATTTATGACGAATGCGTTTTCGCCGTGTGGAAAGAGAACCTGAAAGAAAAGGGCGAAAGCGTTTATGCAGGTTACCGTTCTTCCTGCATCAAGGATCTCTATTCGGGACAGTCGGAGGAAGAAAACGAGGAATATATTCAATCTCTGACCGTTGAAGAAAAGAGCGGAACAATTAATCGGATCATTGAAAAGCTTTCATAATCATAATCAAACAGCCCGCCGGGATTCATTCGGAATCCCGGCGGGCTTTTCTCTTTTTTTATTTAATCCCAACGCACTTATTATTCTGTTCTGAGAGCCTCGACGGGGTCTTTCTTTGAAGCGATCTTTGAGGGAATGAGACCCGAAATCAAAGTCAGCGACATGCTGATTGCCACAAGAATCAACGCACCGTTCAAGGGAAGCTGAGCAACATTCGGCAGAGTTGTCAGATGCTCGATAATCATGTTTATCGGAATAATCAACAGCGCCGTGCAGAGAATGCCGAGAGCGCCCGAAACGAAGCCCACAATGAGCGTTTCTGCATTGAATACTCTCGAAATATCACGCTTTGATGCACCGATTGCACGCAGGATACCTATTTCTTTTGTTCTTTCAAGAACGGAAATATAGGTTATGATTCCTATCATTATTGATGAAACAACGAGCGAAATCGCAACAAATGCTATGAGAACATAGGAGATAATATCGATTATCGTTGAAACCGATGAAAGAAGCAGGCCGATATAATCGGTATATTTTATTGCTTTCTTCTCGTTGCCCGAATTATTTGCCGCATCGTTGTATTTCTGAATCTCAGCCGAAATCATGTCTTTCGACTCAAAATCCTTGGGATAAATATATATCGATGTGGGCTTGCTTATATCAGCAACGCCGAGAAGCGAAAGTGCCTCTTCGTAGCTTGCCGTGAACGGTTCGGGCTCAGGCTCGGGTTCCGGCTCAGGCTCCGTGACCGCAGGGGTCTCATTCTGAGCAGGGGTATCGGTTCCGCCCGACGGGTTATTTGCGGACGGCTTTGTTGTGTCCTCGCCGTTTGCGTTCTGTGAAGGCTGTTCGGGGTTAACGCCGCCGAATTCTCCGCTCATAATTGCCGAAAGCATTTTGAGCTTTGTTGATTTATCCATCATCTGAAGCATCGCCAGAGCCTGCTGACCCGTAACCTGACCGACTCCCTCGATTTCTCTGCCTGCAAGGATTTCATCGAGATAGCCGATAAGCTCCTGCCTCTCGCTGATTGAAAGAGTTGTTTTGAGCATCAGCTCAACAACTCGCTTCATCTTCTTGGCTTCATCGCCGCTGAAGTTCTTATCGATTGAAGCATACACTTCTTCTTCCGTGACCTCGGGCATACTGCTGAAATCGAACGACGGATTGTTTTCAACCGGCGTTGCCGCAGGGGCTGCGCCGCTGAATTTCATTGTTGACGCAATCGGAGCTTCCGATTCCGCCTTGCCGCCGCTTATCTGCGGGTCAAGCGATACTCCCGAAGCCGAGGGAGCGGCAGACGCTGTTGCCGTGTTATCATCTGTCTTGAACGGAATGCCCGTGAAAACATCGGTTTTGGGATCAGCCTTCTGCTGTTTGACTATCTCGCATTCGTTTGTTGCGTTAATGACATATTCGTTGAGAGCCGCCGTATAACCGATTGCACCCGTTGTGGCAACCATTATTGAATTGTCGGCAGGCTTAACAATTCCGACAATCTTTATTTCATTGCCTTTTTCAACAAGGTTTTTAACATATTCCTCATCGCCGTGGCGGTCATCCCATGTTTTTGTTTCTTCGTTATAGCTGTAATAATCGGGTTCAAGAACAAGCTTGAAGGTTTTTCCGATTATCTCGTCATATTCAATTTCAAATTTCTTCGGCTCATATTTTTCGCCACCCTGAGCCGCCATGAATGCCTGCATCATATCGGCAGCGGTTGTGAGGCCGAGACCCTGAATCGCAAGGTCGCTGATTTCGTTGTTTTTGTCGATTATAAGAACAACCTCATTGTAATTCTGAGGCCATGTTCCCTCAACGATATCATACTGCTCGTTGAGAAGCTCCTGATTGTCGATAAGCTCCTGCCACGAATTCATCTGGGCTTGGAAAGATGACATCATTGACGAATCGATTGTAAGGCCTCCGATGCTTGCACCGCTCATCATCGATTCCATGAGCGAAATCATCGGGCTGGGATAAACCTGATTGACTCCGTTTGTGGTGTCGGATGAGAAAATATTCAGCTTTCCGCCGTAGGAATACTTGATACTGCTTGAATAATCCTTTATCTTGCACTCGTTGCTCTCAAGGTATTTTTTGAATTCTTCAAGATTATTTGACCAAATCTCCGAGGTCAGCGATTCCATCATGCTTGCCGCCATCGTGTTTGAATAAACCTTATCCGTGCCGTGGTTTATCTCGCCCATTGCGGTATCCTGAACCGAGCCGAACATGGAATTCATATCCATTGCAGTCGTTTCAATCATTATCGGATAAGATGTCAGCGTTTCCTGCTGAATTGAATCAATATAAGCCTGGAAGCCGCTCGAAAGAGCAAGAATCAGCGCAATTCCGATGATGCCGATACTGCCGGCAAAGGATGTCAGGAAGGTTCTCATTTTCTTCGTCAGAAGATTGTTAAGCGAAAGCGAAAGGGCGGTGGCAAAAGACATTGATGTTTTTCTGCTCTGCTTTTTCGTTGCCTTTTTCTCGCTTTTCTTTTCAGCCTTCGTTTTTTCAGCCTTTTCCGCTTCTTCTCCGCTTTCATACGGATTGGAATCGGAAACAAGCTTTCCGTCAACGAGGCGGACTATTCTTGTTGAATACTGTTCGGCAAGCTCGGGATTATGAGTTACCATGATAACGAGCTTTTCTTTTGAAATCTCCTTGAGCAGTTCCATAACCTGAATGCTCGTTTCGGAATCAAGAGCGCCCGTCGGCTCATCGGCAAGCAGAATATCGGGGTTGTTAACCAATGCTCTTGCAATTGCAACCCTCTGCATCTGACCGCCAGACATCTGATTGGGCTTTTTGTCAAATTGGTCTCCCAAGCCGACCTTTTCAAGCGCCGCCTTTGCGCGCTCTTTTCTTTCGCTCTTTGAAACGCCCGAAAGAGTCAAGGCAAGCTCAACATTCGACAGCACGCTCTGATGGGGTATCAGATTATACTGCTGAAATACAAAACCGATTGAGTTGTTGCGGTAGATATCCCAATCGCTGTCATTAAAATCCTTGGTTGATTTACCGTTAATAATCAAATCGCCCGTTGTATACTGGTCAAGTCCGCCGATAATATTAAGAAGCGTGGTTTTGCCGCAGCCGGAATGACCGAGAATCGAAACAAATTCATTCTTTCTGAATTCAATACTGACTCCTTTCAGAGCCGTAACGGTTGAATCACCCGTAGGGTATTCTTTTACGATGTCTATAAGCTTTAGCATTAAAATTACCCCTTGACAAAGCATATTTCAAATGTTACACTTGTAACGGTTACAAGTGTAACATTAGTTTATGAACAAATCATCAACAAAAGAGCATTAAATCATCAGGTGTTACAGATTGGGGGATTTTGTTTTCGTGGAAAGAGTAAATGAAGCTAATATTCTGACTAAAGAGTGCATCGTCACCGCCCTGCTCAGGCTGATGAAGGTTAAAAGCTATTCGTCAATTTCTATAACCGACATAACCAACCTTGCCGGGGTATCAAGAATGGCTTACTACCGTAATTATAAGTCGAAAGACGACATTTTAATCAATCATCTTGTTGACCAGGAAAAACGGCTGCTCAACGACCTGCACGGCGAAAAGGCAAAGGATCTCAGAGGAATTATAATTTATGTTTCCGGATTTTTTCAGCAAAACGCCGATGTTATCAA
>JAEDKI010000226.1 GCA_016295895.1 Clostridiaceae bacterium
ATACAGCACTCAAAAATACCAACCGTAAACAGGCACAGCGACACGGTAAAGTCGCCTGCAACATACATTATCCACGGCACCTTTATAGCGTACAGTGCGGTATAGACTGTCGCCGCGGCAAGCAAAACAAGCGGAAGTCCGAAAAACTTTTTGCTCTGCGGAATACGGCATTTGATTATCATTATCACGATTGCAGAAGCGGCGCAAAGCACCTGCCACGCAACAGCGATATATATTCCGAAAGAGTATTCATATGAGCGATCCGACCATTCTCCGCCGCCCGTAAAGACAAAAACACATTGGTGCAGGTCATTGGTGAACACCATTAAAAAAATCAGAAACGCAGGAATATAAAACACCCTTGTCCATTTCGGGATTCGGTAGTCCTCCGACTTTCCGAGCGACAATGATACGAACACAGCGAACAAAGGAATAAACAGCATCGAAAAATAATAACCGTACCAAAGATAACGCATGGCGGTAATATTCTCAACAAACTCATATTTTACGGTTCTGATCGTTAGCCAGAGAATTATAAGAAAAGAAATTGCACCGAGATACTGTCTGACCTGCTTCTGCACTATTCTCAGATGCACCGTCACGCCCCATGCCGCCATAATGCTTATGTATATAATACCTCTTATAAGACTTAACACCCGGTCGATCTCCGGATCAGAGCATATTTTCCTTGACACCGCCGCAAAGATCACGAGCACAGCGACAACAACGCCGACTATAATATTTTTCTTTTGAATTTTATTCAAACGGCTCACGTCGCTCACCCCTCGGCCGTAAAGTTTTTTTCATTATATCATGTTGAAAAAATTTTTTCAATCAGATTAAAATTCAAGGAGAACAGATTACCCGTTCTCCTTAATGTTTTTATTTTGTTTTAAACATTTCTCCTATTTCCTCGCCCAGATAAAACACAGCGTTCAACGGGGCAGGCAACAGGTGCACCGCCGTTTTCAGCTTTTCATCCATACTCTGCACAGGAGAAAACTTTCTTCCGTTAAGAGAAAAGAATATTTCCTCGTTCTCTCTTTCTGCAACTATCTTTGCCGTTTTTATTCCCGTCTCCATATATTCCGTGTTGATCTTTGTGACCGCCATGCCCGATGCAACAAGCACCGCCGCCAATATCACCGCCGTAACACCGATGAATGTGTCCGTTATTCTTGAAAACTGAGTTTTATATTTCATTCTGTCAGTCACCTCAAATATAATTGTTGGCAAAAAAAGTTTTTCTAATCAAAAATTACAGAATAAAACACTCCTTTGAGATAATAATAACTCAAAAGGAGTGGTACCGTAATGTTTGAGATTTTTCTTCCCGAAAGAATACTTTTCGGAGATGATTCAACTCAAAGATATGCTCAGAGCGATTTTGAAAGCGTGTTGATAATTTCCGACAAGACCTCCGAAAAGGAGCGGGAATTTATTGAAAAAATTCAGGAGTTTTTCGATATAAAAACTCCGAAAACCGAAAAGCTTGTCAGCAATGATTTTTGCGGACTTTACAGCGATACAATAAAATATATATCCGAAAATGAGGTTGACCGAATCGTTGCAATCGGAAGTGCAAGGCTGATAGACACGGCAATGATGATATCCTATCAGAGCGGAGTGGGCTTTGCCGCCGTTCCGTTTTTCTCGTCCTGCGCCATGACCGATTTTGAGGAAGCGGACTACAAAACCTACCGCAAATCTCCGAAAGAGGTCATTATCGAGCCGAGGCTTGCAATGTATGTTGATTCCGGCACGGTCGCATACGACGCAATGTCGTGCTTCGCCTATGCGGTGGATTCCGTAATAAGCAGTGAAAACAACGTCATTGATTCTCTCGCTCTTTCAAGTGCGGCGGAAATTCTCAACAACATTGTCGGAGCTTACCGAGGTAATTTCAAAGCTCTGCAAAAATTGCAGTATGCGATGTACTGCGCCGTGCTTGCCCACAGGAACACCGTGTCGCTCGGCTCCTCCGTGCTTGACGGTGTGACCTCGTTTTTCGTTCGGCTCGGCGTTTCAAAACAGACCTCTGCGGCAATCTGCATTGCGGAGATCGCCGATTACTGCCGCTGTGACAGCTTCGGTGAGCTTGCCCGTCAGGCAGGGCTTTACCGTCCCGATGAGGATATGTCATTCTCCGTTGACAGGCTCATTGAACGCATCAGAAAGGTACAGGCGGCGGTAAATATTCCCCGATGTATCGGCTCCGTATGCTCCGAAAGAGAGATGTATTCCGCTT
>JAEDKI010000227.1 GCA_016295895.1 Clostridiaceae bacterium
AAAAATACAAGTAAATGCCGATTTCGGAATAAACTGTTGACTGTACGGATATTGTGAAAATAATAAAATAAATCATTTTTACGTTTGCGGTTTCTGTAACGACAATCGTTTTTTGTTGCAAATACTTATAAATAAAGCTATAATGTGGGTTGACAAGCAGCAGATTATTACCAAAAGGAGAAAAACGATGTTTGATTTCAAAGGCAAAGTAGCGGTTGTTACGGGTGGTGCTCAAGGCATAGGCAAATGCATATGTGAGCAATTCCGCAAATGCGGCGCAACAGTTTGCGTTATCGATTTGCTTGAAAACGATTATTTTGTTGGCGACCTTGCAGATAAAAATATTCTTGAAGAGTTTGCCGAAAAGGTTGTTTCCGATTACGGCAGTGTTGACTATCTCATCAACAATGCTGCACCGAAAATGTGCGGAATCGGGAACGGCAGCTACGATGATTTCGAATATGCTCTCAAGGTGGGTGTGACGGCACCTTTCTATCTTTCAAAGCTTTTTGCCCCATATTTTGCAGAAGGTGCAAGCATCATCAATATTTCTTCATCCCGTGACAGAATGAGTCAGCCTCAGACCGAAAGTTACACCGCAGCAAAAGGCGGAATCTCTGCTCTTACCCACGCTCTTGCGGTAAGCTTTTCGGGAAAAGTTCGTGTTAATTCAATTTCACCCGGATGGATTGATAATAATTACACTGTATACGAAGGTCCCGACGCAATACAGCAGCCTGCGGGCAGAGTCGGAAATCCTCCCGACATTGCAAATATGGTGCTGTATCTTTGCTCCGATATGGCGGGTTTTATTACGGGCGAAAATATCTGCATCGACGGAGGTATGACCCGTCAGATGATTTACCACGCAGATTACGGCTGGACACTTAACGAAAAAGGCGATGCGGAATAATTATCCATGACCCGATTCTGATCTTGATGAAATCTGAGAAAGCTATATCCAAAAATCTTTCGGGTAAAGATGAGCGTTGCAGAGATATTATAGGAATACACCCGATAACGGATTTCTCTTGACTTGTTTTTTGCCGTTATCGGCAAAAACAGTACGAATTTTCGTGCCGAAACAATTGAAATTTTGCCGATAATGTGGTATACTATCATCGGAAACAAGGGAGTGAGGAAAATGAAATACCTTTCGGTTAAGGAAATCGCTCTTAAATGGAACACATCAGAGCGAAGTGTCCGCAATTATTGTGCCACGGGCAGAGTTGAGGGCGCTTTTCTGACGGGAAAGACCTGGAATATACCCGAAAACGCCGAGAAACCCGACAGAACAAACAAAAAGAGCGATGCTCCCAAAGGCTTGCTTGAAGTTTTGAAAGCGGAGAAAAAAAGCGGTGTGAAGGGCGGAATTTATCATAAAATTCAGATTGACCTGACCTATAACTCCAACCACATCGAGGGCAGCCGTCTGACTCATGACCAGACCCGATACATCTTCGAAACCAACACAATCGGAATTGCCGAGGAAGGCGTGAGAGTGGACGATATTGTTGAAACGGTCAATCATTTTCGCTGTATTGATGAGGTGATCGATAACGCCCATCTGCAGTTGAGCGAAAAGTTTATAAAATCGCTCCACAATATACTCAAAACGGGCACAAGCGACAGCAGGTTGGATTGGTTCACCGTCGGTGACTACAAAAAGCTTCCCAACGAAGTAGGCGGAAGAGAAACAACACTCCCCGAAAAAGTTGCCGAAGAAATGAAAAAAATACTTGCAGACTACAATTCCGTAAAAGAAAAAAACCTGCTTGATATTATTGATTTTCATGTTGCTTTCGAGCGCATACATCCGTTTCAGGACGGCAACGGCAGAATCGGCAGGCTGATTATGCTCAAAGAATGCCTGAGAAACAATATTGTTCCGTTCATTATTGAAGATGATGTTAAAATGTATTATTACAGAGGTCTCAAGGAATGGAACTCCGAAAAAGGCTTTCTGACCGATACCTGCCTCGCACAGCAGGATAAATTCAAGAAATATCTGGAATATTTCAGAATTGAGTTTGAGGAATAGAAACGAAGAAACCGCCGGAAAGGCGGTTTTTTGCGTGAAATAATGAGGTTTTATGAATAGAAATGTTTAAAGACCGAGTAAACGGATTTTCCGATTTCAAATCAATATTCCGTCGCAATGGTCAACTTCGTGCTGAATTATCTGCGCCGTAAAGTCGGTGAAGGTTTTGATGCGGGTCTGGAATTCG
>JAEDKI010000228.1 GCA_016295895.1 Clostridiaceae bacterium
ATTTATGAAAGCATAAAGAAACGCACTTCCGTGCAGGTTTTCTTTTTGAGAATGGAGAATTATATGGATAAGTTTGCAAGATTCAATTTTCAGCCGTGCATTCCTTTGGGAAAAGACGGCAGCTGCGTCACAGCCAGCGCCGAGCACGCCGCTCTCTCAAGGCAGGCTGCCCGTGAGGGAATGGTTCTGCTCAAAAATGACGGCGGCGCTCTGCCCTTGAAAAAGGGCGAAAAGATTGCCCTTTTCGGCAAAGCCACCATCGAATATATCAAAGGCGGCGGAGGAAGCGGAGACGTTCACTCCCCCTATGTCCGCAGCATCTATGACGGCTTTAAGGAAAAAGAAGCCGAGGGCAAGGTTACAATCTATGAACCGCTCGCTGATTTCTACAGAGAATATGTTGAAGCTGAGGGAAAAAGCATCCCGACAGACGAGCAGATAGGCAAGATTTGGGACAGAGTCAACGCCATGCCGTTCCGTCAGGAGAGAGACGATATTACATATGACACTTTCCAGAGTATGCATGTTAAGGAAGCAAATGTTCCCGACGAACTGATTTCATCTGCCGCAGATTTTGCCGATACGGCAATTTTCACGGTCAGCCGTTTTTCCGCAGAGGGTTCAGACCGCCGCCCGATAGGCGGAGACTATTATCTTTCCGATTTGGAAAAAGAGCTTCTTTCAAAGATTTGCAAGCTTTTCAAAAAGGTTGTTGTTGTTCTCAACACGGGAGCGGTTCTTGACTGCGAAGCTTTCGCAGAAAACAAGGAAGTTCCCGCAGTTCTGCTTGCGTGGCAGGCAGGCATGGAGGGCGGCACGGCAATCGCCGATATCATCTGCGGCGACGAGAACCCCTCGGGAAAGCTTGCCGACACGGTTGCAAAATCATATGATTATTACCCCAACAAAGAGGATTTCATCGAAGATTTCGACTATCTCAACTACACCGACGATATCTATGTCGGCTACCGTTATTTTGAGACCGTTCCCGGCGCAAAGGATTATGTACGCTATCCGTTCGGCTACGGTCTTTCATACACAAGCTTTGCGCTCAGCGGCAAAATCTGCGGCGAAAGCGACGGAAAAATAGCCGCCGCCGTCACGGTCACAAACACGGGTTCATACGCCGGCAAAGAGGTTATTCAGCTCTATTACAGCGCTCCGCAGGGCAAGCTCGGCAAGCCCTCAAGAGAGCTTGCGGCTTTCAAAAAGACCTCGCTTCTCGCTCCCGGCGAATCCGAAACGCTTGCGCTGAGCTTTGATGTTGCCGACATGGCAAGCTTTGACGATCTCGGCAAGATTTCAAAAGCCGCATATGTTCTTGAAAAAGGAAACTACGGTTTTTATCTCGGCACTTCCGTAAGAAACGCCGAAAAGCTCGGCTTTGAATATACCGTTGCACAGGATACCGTTACCGAACAGCTCACCTCATACTGCACCCCGTCAAAGCTTGAAAAGCGTATGCTCTCCGACGGCAGCTTTGAGGCTCTGCCCATGGGCAACGAGAAGCATATCAACGGCAAAAACGAGCCGAGCGGAGCAAAAGCTCCCGATGAACTTGTTAAGTTTGACAAGGTTGGCGAAGAAATCACAATGGATGAGTTTGTCGCCCAGTTCACCGATGACGAGCTCAGAGGCTTTGTCGGAGGTCAGCCGCCGACAGGCGTTGCGAACACGGGCTGCTTCGGCGGTCTCAAGAGGCTCGGCGTTCCCGCCGCTCCGACGGCAGACGGCCCCGCAGGTCTGAGGCTTAACACCGAAACGGGAATCCCGACAACCGCATGGCCCTGCGCAACAATGATTGCTGCGTCATGGAATACCGACCTCGCTTTTGAAGTCGGAGCCGCCGCAGCTTCCGAACTTCGAGAAAATAATCTCGGCATCTGGCTTGCGCCCGCTCTCAACATTCACCGCAGCCCTCTTTGCGGCAGAAACTTTGAATATTATTCCGAAGACCCCTTGATTGCGGGCAAATTTGCCGCCGCAAGCACAAGAGGAATCCAGTCGCAGAAAATAGCCGTTTCAATCAAGCATTTTGCCTGCAACAGCAAGGAGGCAAACAGAATCGCAAGCGATTCAAGGCTTTCCGAAAGAGCTTTGAGAGAAATTTATCTTAAAGGCTTTGAAATCTGCGTCAAAGAGGCAGATCCGTGGACTCTTATGTCCTCATACAATCTGATAAACGGTCAGCACACCTCTGAAAATTA
>JAEDKI010000061.1 GCA_016295895.1 Clostridiaceae bacterium
TCGGGCAGTCCTGCGGAATTAACCGCACGGGCTGCCCGTTATTATTTATTGTATTATATCTGTTGTAACACGGTAATAATCAAGCGCAATCCGCATGAAATCCTCCGTGACCCCGAAATGCTCCGCAAGCTCCCATACCTCGGTTATGCCGAAGCTGAACGCTTCTTCAAGCTCCCCGGCGGGCACAAGCCTTTCCGCCGCCCATCTGTCAGCCCTCGCCTCCTGCCGCTCACGGATTTCAAACATCGAATAGGGTTCATAAAACGCCCCCGTTTCGCAATGGCCAAGCTCATGCGCCAGATGCACCTTTTCCTGCGCAAGGGTTTCAATCCTGAACGGATCCAATCCGATATAGCAGTTGCCCGACGCCGTCACGGTTGAAACCGAGCAGGTGTTCGGCAATTCACAGCAGATTATTTCCGTATTATTTTTTTCGGCTATTGCATAAAGTTCATTTGTTTTCGTTTTTGGCGGCCTCCCTTGCTTCAACATATTTTGCAAAATTAACAACCTCTTGCCACATTTCCTCAGTAACCTCACCCTTGCCCGAGAACAGAGCAACCTTTGCGGCTTCAATTCCGTCGGCGCTTTTACCCTCCGAGCCGCTGAGATAATCCATGCTCACGCCGAATATCTTCGCAATGCAGGAGAGCGAAGAAACGCTCGGCGACTGAAAGCCCGTCTCCCATTTGCTGATCATTACCCTGTCGGTTTTCAGCCCGAAACGGCTGTTGAGCTTTTCGGAAAGCTCGGTCTGGGTCATGCCCGCTTTTTTTCTTAATTCCTTTATTCTGTCTCCGAGCATATTGCTCACCTCGTCATTAAGTGTTGATTACAATGACAGAATAACATAAATGTTTCTGAAAAGCAACACTTTTTTGAAATTTTTTGAAAAAATGTGTTGACAACGACTACAAAGCCTGCTAATATAGTAAGTGTCGATAGCGACACAATACGGTAAAAAAGCACTTAAAGCCTGCCTGCTTTGCCATACTTTGAAAGGTTTGAGTTTATTTTTTACTTGGTTTTGTGTCGATAGCGAAACATTATATTATACAGGAGGTATTTGTACGAATCAAAACTCATTAAAACTCGGAATTGAAATTCCGATAAGCGAAATCAGACAGCAGACGGAATATGCTCAGGCGATAAGTAACGACCTTTTCGGGCTGTTTTCGGGTATTGATGAACCCACATCGCCCGAAACCGTCGCCGCCGCTCTGCCGACAGTCCGCACCAAGCTTTCAATGGTGCTTGATTTTCTCTTTCAGGCAAAATCATGGTGCGATTTGCTCGAAAAAACCGTTAATTCTTACCTTGCCGAAACCGCCAAAAGCGGAGATAAGGAGCAACCATGAGAGAGGTCAGAATTGATTTTACCAAAAACGAATATTTGCCCGACGGGCGTGATATAGGCAGAATCGGCGAACACAATGCAACAAATCTTGTGATAACTCCGCCTCAGGAGATGACGGACTGCGCCGGAATTCAGAGCCTTATCGCTGTTTTTGCAGGCGACGGAAAGCTGTTCAGAACCGAGCAGTATCCCAAAGAGGCTCAGATAACCGTTCCGCTCTGCTCTCCCCTGACCCAAAGCCATTCGCTGAGCTTTCAGCTTGAGGGCTACGGCTCTGACGGAAATCTTATCGTGAAAAGCCCTTTGATAACGGGGCTTCGGCTTCTGCCCTCGGCTGACGGCGACGAAGCCGACTTTGAAAGCTCCGATTCGGGTCTTATTGCCGAAATCTCCGCAAACACGCTTGCAAGGCACACCCACGAAAATGCAGATGTGCTCGGCAAATTCGGCGAAAATAACGGAGTTCCGACCTATAACGGTCAGCCGATCGCATCCCGCAAAACAAAAACGGCGGTCTATGATTTATTGGAGGGAGAAAGCTACGCTTTTGTTGAAGCGACGGGCATGAGAAAGGCTCTGCTGTTTGTTATCAATGAAATGACCGCCAATCCCATAGCGGAGGGAGCGGAAATTCTGAGCGTTGAAATGCATTTCAGCTCCGACTCCATCCCCGGATGGGTCAGCGTTGACAACATGAACGCCTTTGACCCGATGACCCCGCATATAGTGAATCATGGCACGGCTTTTTACGAAAGCTCAATCGGATATATGTGCGTTGCGGCGCTGTTTTTCCCGACTTCGGATAGCTTGTTTTATAACGCTTTTCAAAGCGACAACCTTGATAAAATCAGGGTGACCTTTGCCGAATCGGATGAGGCGGTGGGATGAGCATGACGGAAATATCGCTCATTGAGATTGAACACCGTCTGATAAAAGCGGAGGAAAACATAGCCGAGCTTTTCGCCAAATGCAACGGAATCGACAAATCGCTCGTTGCAACCACCACTTCGCTCAACAATCTGCTTGCGCTCACGGGCGAGCTGAAAGCAACCGTTGAGGCTCTCAGGCAGAAGCCGATAACGCTGATTGAAAAGCTCATTTTCGCCCTCATCGGAGCCGCCGTCAGCGCAGCGGTAACTTTTTTTACGGGAGGTTAAAATGAAAAAGGAAATAATAAAGGATATCATCATAAGAGCGGCAAAAACCTTTGTGCAGGCGTTTTTGTCGGCTGTTTCGCTCGACGCTCTGCTCGGAGTCACGGATTTCGGAGCATTCAGGAGAATCGGGCTTTCAATGCTCCTTGCAGGCTCCGCCGCAGGCATCTCTGCGCTCTGGAACGCCGCACTTGCCGCCATCGGCGGCGAAAAGGGGGCTGAATAATGAAAAGCAACACCGGACTTGTTGAATACGCAAAGGCTCAGCTCGGCAGACCTTATTGGTACGGCACTTTCGGCAACACCGCAACAAAAGAGCTTCTGAATCAGAAAAGAGCGCAGTATCCCGCCCATTATCAGAGCGCAAGGATGCCGAAATACAATTCTCAGCTCGGATGCCGTGTGCACGACTGCGTGGGGCTTATCAAGGGCTTTCTCTGGAGCGACGGAGCAAACGGCAAGCCGAAATATAATTCCGCTCAGGATGTTTCGGCAAACGGAATGCTCAAAAAATGCCTTGTCCGTGGCAGAATGAACTCCATGCCCGAAATTCCGGGAATTCTCGTTTTCATGCCCGGTCATGTAGGAATTTACTGCGGAGGAGGCAGGGTTATTGAGGCAAGAGGGTTTAACTACGGAGTTGTTGAAACAAAGCTTTCGGAAAGAAGCTGGGAAAATTGGGGCAAATGCCCTTGGATAAAATATCCGAACGGTTCAAGATATTTCGGAGTTTGCGCAAAGGACGAATTATCAATCGTTGACGCTCTTAAATCTCTCGGCGAAAACAGCGGCTTTGAATACCGCCGCAGAATCGCAAACGCCAACGGAATACCCGAATATACGGGAACCTCAGGCGAAAATCTGAAGCTTCTCTCCCTGCTCAGGCGGGGCGAACTGATAAGACCCGAACCCGTCGCATTTTGCGTCTGAATTTAATAATTTCAGGGGCTGTCTCAAATTGAGACAGCCTATTTTCGACTTAAAAACAAAGCGCCTCCTTATTACATAATTTAAAAGAATATTATGGTTCCAAGCAATAACATGTTGACATTTTTTATCATTTCTGCTATTATTTGGTATGCAAAAAGAATAACTGTCAATGGTGCATAGTTCTGGAGGCTCTGTTTTCAGATTAAAAAGGGAATTGCGGTGAAAATCCGCAGCAACAGCCATTACTGTAATTGAGCATTAGCTCATAAGTCAGAATACTTGCTATGCATATAAGGGTATTACTGTTTCCGGGCAATTGGGATGCAGTCCGTTATTGATAATTGAGGCAAGCTTTAGGGCTTGCCTGTGTTTGATACTTTCAATACCCTTTATTGAGGGTATTTTTTTATTGCAAAAAATATCGGGAGGCGATGTTCAGTCTTTATTTTAATTTATTTTTGCAATAAAAGGAGAGTAAAAAATGAAAAAAATCGTTAAAAAAACCACCTCATTATTTTTGATTGTTGCCATGTTGCTTTCTGTTACAAGCATCTTATCGGCAAAAGGAACCATTTCTTTAAAAGCCTTCGCTGTGTGGGACGGTTCATCTTACACAGAGCCGAATTCAGTTGACGGAATCTACCAGATTTCAAACGAATCCGAACTTGCCTGGTTTGCTTCAAGCGTCAATTCAGGCAACACTTCTATCTCCGCAAAGCTTCTTTGTGATATTGACCTTGGGGATACAACTTGGATACAGATTGGCTCTGCCAATGCTTTTGCGGGCGAATTTGACGGAAACGAAAAAACCGTCACATACTGCATTACCGATGGCTCTGCAATATACCAAGGCTTTTTTAACACGGTTGATACTTTAGGCATTGTTAAAAATCTTAAGGTTTGCGGCTCCGTTTCAATCAAAGGCTCAAGAAGCGGAAGAAATTACCACGGAGGAATAGTCGGCTTTAACAAAGGTACTGTTTCAAACTGCGTTTCTGAAGTTGATTTTTCAATTGCAGGCACGGCAGGAAGCACAAACAATGTTAAATATGTCGGCGGAATTGCAGGTAAAAATTCAGGCAAGACGGAAAACTGCATAAACAACGGAGATATCAACATTACGTCATATGCCGCAGGTATTATCGGTGAAAACATCGGCGGCAATGTTATCGGGTGCAAAAACAACGGTTCAATAACCGTTTCAAATGTTGCAGGATATGCGGGCGGCATTGTTGCCGCAGTCACAGCCAATGCAAGCGATAACAAAATGCTGATTTCAAACTGTGTTAACAGCGGCACTATTACCGGCGGAAGCGGGGATTACGGCTACGCTGCCGGAATAATTGCTCAGGAAAATGTTGCTTCAAGCTTTAATACATATGATTCAATGCCTGAGCTTAAAATTGAGGGCTGTAAAAACTCAGGAGAATTAACTAGTGTAAATACGGCAGATATTATTGCAAAACAGAGCGGAAACTGCAAAATTGAAATTGTTGAAGAAACCGAACCCTCTCCGACTCCCGAAGATCAACAAGCTGTTGAAGACGCAATCAGTTCGCTCGGAGAATGGTTTAAGCTGATACCGACATACGGGCAGGATACAAATGTTATTGACATCATAAAGAACAGACTTGAAGAAAACGGAATTACGGATGTCAATGTCAGCATTAAATCAACAGATGATCCCTCCTGTATATCTGAAAGCGGAGAAATAACCTATTTCTTTGAAGATCCCGACAGCTGGCAGGTTAAATGGTTTAATTCCGTTCCTCTTGTTTTTGTGTTTGAAAAAAACGGAGCAGAGGCTGAATACAGTATCAATGCAGTAATTCACTGGGATCAGGATAAAGTTAAGGAATATCTTGAAGCAAACATTCTTTCAAAAGTTACTGATGCTGTTATCCTTAACGGTAACATTTCGGCAAACGAGGTTACAGATAATCTTTTGCTGCCAAAAGTCGTTGATGATAAAAAATGGACCCTTATCTCATGGGAATCGTCTGATAATAACTGCATATCTATCGACAGCAGTAATCAATCCACGGCTGATACTCTTTTTGAGCCTTATATCGGCGTAGTAAAAAGAGGAGATGAAGATAAAACCGTAACTCTTACCGCCTCTTTTGATTTCAGAAGGACAAGCGATGATGAAGCCCAGATTGTTCTGACAAAAACTTTTGAATTTACTGTTAAGGCCGCTTCTTTCGGAGTCAAAGAAGAAATGCAGGAAGCACTTGACAGCAACTATACCGCAGATAAATTAAAAGTTTTCGGAACCGAACGCCCTGTTGAGTCAGATAACATAACAGATGATATTCAGCTTGTTATTCCTTCAAAAACAGGAATTCAAGGTTATGATAATTATCGCTTCACGGTCAAAAGCAGTAACAGCGATATAATCGAAATTAACGCATACAGAGCAGTCGTTTTCAGACCTCTCCCCGGTGAAGCCCCTGCAGAGGTTACGCTGACCGTTTTTATGACAAGTAAACAATATGATATAACCGTTTCAAAGGATTTTAACTTTACTGTTCAACCGTTAACTCAGGACATAATTGACAATGAAATTGCGCTAATGGAAAAAGTGAAAGAAAGCTATTTCGTCGGAATCAACAACGGCGCAAACGAAGATTCTGAGCATGTTAAAAATAATCTTTCATCTTTCACCGAGGCAAGATATTCCGAGAATTCTGACAGTATTGAATGGGTATATTCTTACGCCGACAAAAAGGGTAACGGCATTATCCCGGTAAGTATTGACGAAACCCATCCGTCAGAGCAATGGGATAAATTCTTCACAACAGACAATAATACGGTATCCTATGAAAACTTGCTTGTTACCAGAAGCAGCTCAAACAAAACAGTTACGATTTCAAGCTGTCTTTCAAGTGAAACATTTGCAAAATATGCAGAAAAGTATCCCGAAAATAAAGATTTTTCAAAGCTTTACAGACAGAATGTTTCTGTTACGGTAGTTGTTTTAGGAACTAAAGGAACTCCTGTAATCAGCACAAGCGATGCTCAAACCAATAACGGAGCCGTTATAATTGAACCCTCTTGGCTTTCTTATCCGGATATCAAACTCAGTTGTTCCTATGACGCCGAATACAGCAGCATCGTGTGGTCTTCGAATAACGACAAGGTAACAGTTGACAGCGACGGCAATGTTTCATGCAACAGTATTTTCCCTCAATCTGCAACCATAACCGCAAGAATACTTGATTCCGAAAATAATATTATATCCGAAGCAGAAATTGAAGTAAAATATGAATCGGTTTTCGCTGTTTTATTCAGAGCGTTTGCTGATTTTCTGAATTCAATAAAAGTATTCATTCTTAAAATATTTGCTCTGATCTGATTTTCCCTTAACAGTTATTCTCTAAACTCTTTTAAGTGGCTTTTACAGGCATATCGCAGTCTGTAAAAGCCACTTTTTTGTTAATTATATCCAAAAACCACGCTTCAAAATTTATACTCTGCGAAGAAATTCTCTCTTGCATTATTTTTTTATTTATATATAATGTAACTTGTAACCCGGATGAAAAGGAGAGTTATAAATATGGCAGAAAAAATAAAAATCGGTATTATCGGCTGCGGCGGAATCGCAAACGGAAAGCACCTTCGTGCAATTGAAAACATTGATTTTCTTGAGCCCGTCGCATTCTGCGATATCATTGAAGAAAGAGCGGTTGAAACCGCAAAAAAATTCGGTTCGCCCGACGCTAAGGTCTACACCGACTATAAAGAGCTTCTTAAGGATGAGAGCATCGTTGCGGTTCATGTCTGCACGCCCAACCGTTCCCACAGCTTCATAACAATTGACGCTCTTGAAGCAGGCAAGCATGTTCTTTGCGAAAAGCCCATGGCAAAGACCTATGCCGAAGCCAAGGCAATGTATGAAGCCTCGGTCAGAACGGGCAAGGTTCTTTCAATCGGCTATCAGTCACGCTGGAGAGCAGATTCGCTTTATCTTAAAGAGTGCTGTGAAAACGGCGAATTCGGCGAAATCTATTATGCAAGAGCTCTTGCTCTGCGCAGAAGAGCCGTTCCCACATGGGGAGTTTTCCTCAACGAAGAGGAGCAGGGCGGCGGTCCGCTTATCGACATCGGCACTCACGCTCTCGACCTCACTCTCTGGATGATGGATAACTACAAGCCCAAGATGGCAGTCGGCACAAAATATAAAAAGCTCGGCGATCAGAAGAACACCGCAAACGCATGGGGCGATTGGGATCCCGAAAAGTATACGGTTGAGGATTCCTGCTTCGGCTTCGTTGTTATGGAAAACGGCGCAACGGTCAGCGTTGAGTCAAGCTGGGCTCTCAACATTGCCGATCCCCGTGAGGCATCAACTCTGATTGCGGGCGTTAAAGGCGGCGCAGATATGCTCACCGATGACCTTCGCATAAACTATGTTAAAAACGGCAGACAGGTTATCGAAACGCCCAATTTCAACGCAGGCGGCGTTGCATTCTATGACGGCGCAAGCGATAAGCCCGAGGAGCTTGAATGCAGAGCGTTCTATGACGCCGTTCTCAACGGCGCAGAGCTTCGCACAAAGCCTGAGCAGGCAATGGTTGTTACTCAGATTCTTGAAGCAATCTACAAATCTGCCGAAACAGGCAAGCCCGTTTACTTCGATTGATAAAGGAGACAGCCATGAGAATTGCCGTTCAGCTTTATTCGGTCAGAGAACATATAAAGGATTCCGAAACGCTTCTCAAAGCACTTGAGGAAATCAAAAAAATCGGTTATGACGGCGTTGAATTTGCAGGATATTTCAACACCGACGCAAAAACAATAAAGGCAAAGCTCGATGAAGTCGGCCTTACCGCCGTCGGCGGTCACATCGGCATTGATGATTTTGCCTCGGATAAGCTTGAAAAAACGCTTGAATTTCAGAACACTCTCGGCGTTAAGAGCGTCGGAGTCGGCGGTGCGCCTCATTCAACCGAGGCTGAATGCGTTCAGACGGGCGAAACGCTCGGCAGGGCGCAGGAATACGCCATGGATAAATACGGAATGAAGGTTTATTATCATAACCACACCGAGGAATTCATGCCTTTGAGCGACGGCAGACTGCCGATTGATGTTATCGGCGAGCGCTGTTCGCTTGAAATTGATACATACTGGAGCTTCCATGCGGGAGCGGATAATTACGGCTTCCTGCTTGAGCATAAAGACAACATCGTTCATCTTCATGTCAAGGACGGTATTGACGGCAAGCCCAAGGCTCTCGGCGAGGGTAACTGCGACATTCCCGCCGTTATCAAGGCGGCAAAGGAAATGGGAATTGAATGGATTATAGTTGAAAATGACAATCCCGTTCCGACAGGCTTTGAGGATGTTGCGAGAAGCCTTGCATATCTTAAAAAAATAATCTGAAAAAGGAGAAAAAGCAAATGAAACTCGGAGTTTTTACAACCCTGCTTTCAAACCTTTCGCTTGAGGAATCCCTCAAATATTTCAAGTCTCTCGGCATTGAAATGGTCGAGATCGGCTGCGGCGGCTACCCCGGCAACGCTCACGCCAACCCCGAAGAGCTGCTTTCGGACGAAAAAAAGCTTGAGGAATTCAAAGCGATAATCAAAAAATATGACATGGAGATAAGCGCACTTTCCTGCCACGGTAACCCCGTTCATCCCAACAAGGAAATTGCCGCAGAATACGACAAAACCATCAGAAATACAATTTTGCTTGCAGAAAAGCTCGGTCTGCATCAGATTAACACATTCTCGGGTTGCCCCGGAGACTGCGAAACGGCAAAATACCCCAATTGGGTTGTCTGCCCCTGGCCGAACGACTTCAGCGAGATTCTCGAATGGCAATGGAACGAGGTTCTTATCCCTTATTGGAAAGACCTTGTTGCATTCGCAAAGGCTCACGGAGTCAACAAGATTGCTCTTGAGCTTCATCCCGGCTTCTGCGTTTACAACACGGAGTCGCTTCTTCGCCTGAGAGAGGCTGTCGGCCCCGAAATCGGCGCTAACTTTGACCCGAGCCATCTCATCTGGCAGGGCATGGATCCCGTTGCGTGCATCCGCAAGATGGGCGACGCAATTTTCCATTTTCACGCCAAGGATACCAAGATGGATAAATACAACACAGCCGTCAACGGCGTTCTTGACACAAAGCCCTACGGCGACGAAATCAACCGTTCATGGATTTTCCGCTCGGTCGGCTACGGCAACGATTACAGCTATTGGAAAGACATTATTTCCAACCTTCGTATGGTCGGCTATGACTATGCAATCAGCATCGAGCATGAGGATTCGCTTATGAGCCAGAACGAGGGTCTTTCAAAGGCAGTTTCGTTCCTCAAAGAAGTGCTTGTCACCGAACCCACAGGCGCAATGTGGTGGGTTTGATTTAATGAACGAAAACGAATTGTTGCCTGAGCGAAAGCTTCACAGACTTAAAAGTTGGGATTACAGCCAAAACGGTTATTATTTTATCACGGTTTGCACAAAGGATAAAA
>JAEDKI010000062.1 GCA_016295895.1 Clostridiaceae bacterium
GTGACGCCGATATAATCGTCTATGTCGGCTGCGGCGAAAGAGGCAACGAAATGACGCAGGTGCTTGACGAATTCGGCGAGCTTGTTGACCCGAGAACGGGCAGAAAGCTCACCGACAGAACCGTTCTTATCGCCAACACCTCAAACATGCCCGTTGCGGCAAGAGAGGCTTCGATTTACACAGGCATCACCCTTGCGGAATATTACCGTGACATGGGCTATGCCGTTGCAATGATGGCGGATTCAACCTCACGCTGGGCGGAGGCGTTAAGAGAAATCTCGGGCAGACTTGAAGAAATGCCCGCAGAGGAAGGCTTCCCCGCTTATCTGCCCTCAAGACTTGCCGCATTCTATGAAAGAGCGGGCAGAGTTCAGGCTCTCGGCGGCTCTGAAGGCTCGATAACGGTTATCGGCGCAGTATCTCCGCAGGGTTCGGATTTCTCGGAGCCCGTCACTCAGAACACAAAGCGATTCACCCGTGTATTCTGGGCGCTCGATAAATCGCTTGCCTACGCAAGGCATTACCCCGCAATCAATTGGACCGACAGCTACAGCGAATATGCGGGCGACCTTGCCGATTACTATAACACCAATGTTAATCTTTCCTTTATGGCATACCGTCAGCAGCTTCTCTCGCTTCTCCACGAGGAGAGCAAGCTCATGGAAATCGTTAAGCTCATCGGCGCAGATGTTCTGCCCGACGATCAGAGGCTTGTTATTGATGTTGCAAGGGTCATCAGGGTCGGCTTCCTTCAGCAGAACGCCTATCACAAGGACGACACCTATGTTCCGCTGAACAAGCAGTTCCTGATGATGAAGACAATTCTTCATCTTTATGAAAAGGGCAAAACTCTGATTGCCGCAGGCAAGCCCGTTGCGGGAATTTCAAAATCAGGCATTCTTGAAAAGCTTATCAAGATGAAATACGATATCCCCAACGATAAGCCCGAAATGTTTGACGGTTACATTGCCGAGATTGATTCCGTCATAAGCTCGCTTATGGCAAGATAAAAAGGATTTGACTCGTATGATTAAAGAATATATTGGATTAAGCGAAATATCCGGTTCGCTCGTCGTGCTTGACGGGGTGAAAAATGTCGGCTACGAAGAAACCGTTGAATTCTATGTTGCGGGCGGTGAAAAGCGTCTTGGCAGAATCATCGACATTGAGGGCGAAAAGGTTGTCGCTCAGGTTTTTGAGGGCACAAAAGGACTTTCGCTCAAAAACACCGCCACCGTTCCGACGGGCAGACCCATGGAGCTCAAGCTCTCCGAAGAAATTCTCGGCAGGGTTTTTGACGGCGCAGGCAGACCGATTGACGGCTTCGGCGAAATTTATCCCGAGGTTTCAAGGGATATCAACGGGTCGGCAATCAACCCCGTTTCAAGAATATATCCGAGAAACTTCATTTCAACCGGTATTTCATCTATTGACGCTCTTTCAACTCTTATCAGAGGTCAGAAGCTCCCCGTCTTTTCGGGCTACGGCATGAAGCATAACGAGCTTGCCGTTCAGATTGTCCGTCAGGCAAAAATCACGGGCGCAACAAACGATAATTTTGCCGTTGTTTTTGCGGCGATGGGCGTTAAAAACGATGTTGCCGATTATTTCAGGCGTTCATTTGAGGAGTCGGGCGTTCTTTCAAGGGTTGTCATGTTCCTCAACCTTTCCGATGACCCGATAATCGAAAGAACGATAACTCCCCGCTGCGCTCTGACGGCGGCGGAATATCTTGCATTCGATAAGGGAATGCACATTCTCGTTGTTATGACCGATATGTCGTCATACTGCGAGGCTCTGCGTGAATTCAGCTCGTCAAAGGGCGAGATTCCCGGCAGAAAGGGCTTCCCCGGCTATCTTTATTCCGACCTTGCCTCCCTCTATGAAAGAGCGGGCATGATAAAGGGCAAAGAAGGCTCGGTCACTCAGATTCCGATTCTGACCATGCCCAACGACGATATAACCCACCCCGTTCCCGACCTTACGGGCTACATCACCGAGGGTCAGATAGTTCTTGACCGTTCGCTTGACAGCACGGGAATTTATCCGCCCGTCAGCGTTCTGCCGAGCCTTTCAAGGCTTATGAAGGACGGCATCGGCGAGGGCTTCACGAGAGAGGACCATTCCGCTCTTGCCAACCAGCTTTTCTCCGCTTACGCCAAGGTTCAGGACGCAGTTTCGCTTGCCTCGGTTATCGGCGAGGATGAGCTTTCGGATATTGACAAAAAATATCTTGAATTCGGCAAGGCGTTTGAAAACCGCTTTATCAAGCAGGGCATGAACGAAAACCGCTCGATTGAAGAAACCCTCGACCTCGGCTGGGAAATTCTCACCATACTGCCCGAAAGCGAGCTTGACCGAATCAGCGCAGATCTTATTGAAAAATATTATAAGCCGATAAAAGAAAAAACGGCTGAACAGTAATCGCAATATCCGAAAGGAAGTGACGGAATGGCAGCAAAAATACCGCCGACAAAAGGCAACCTGATGAAAATTAAAAAATCGCTTGAGCTTGCAAAGGTCGGCTATGAGCTGCTTGACCGCAAGCGCAACATTCTTATCCGTGAAACCATGGGCATGATTGACTGCGCAAAGGATATCAGAGAGCGGATAAACGAGAGCTACCGCCTTGCCTACGAAGCGCTCGCCAAGGCAAACATGAGCCTCGGCGTGGTTGATGATTTTGCGTCATTCGTTCCGATTGAAAACGGGCTTTCGGTTTCTTCCCGCAGCGTTATGGGCGTTGAAATTCCGACAGTTACGCTCGAAGCAGAAAAAACCGACAATTATTTCGGCTTCATGCGAACCAATGCCCGCCTTGACGAAGCATATAAACGCTTCAACGAGGCAAAAATCCTGACTGCCGAGCTTGCTCAGACCGAAAACGGAATTTACCGCCTTGCAACGGGCATCAAAAAGGCTCAGAAGCGTGCAAATTCGCTCAAAAATATCATCATTCCCCGATTTGAGGAGCAGGTTAAGTCCATTTCGTCGGCTCTTGACGAAAAAGAGCGTGAGGAGTTCTCACGCCTTAAAGTAATAAAGAGCTATATTGACGAATAACGCTTTTTGACCGTCAACCGCAAAAATAATTAACAAACCGTTGACATAATGAACAAAAAGTGTTAAAATAATATAGAATTTATTTTGCGGCTTGCCGCAGAAAAGAAGATTTGAAAGGATTGAATTTAATGAAAAAGTTTTTAGCAATTGTTTTTGCCCTCATCTTTGCACTTTCAGCGGCAACATCCGCATTTGCTATGGCAAACACCTGCCCCTACTGCGGCGATGAAATCGTTTCCGAAAAAGCATACAACGAGCATGTTTTCGGAAAATGCCCCGTTAAGTACCCCGCATCTTCCAAGACTTACAAAGAGTGCCCCTACGGCTGCGGCGCAAAGTATGAAGACAACGAGCAGTACGAAATCCACATTGCAAATTGCTCAATGAAGAAAGAAACCACCGAGGATAAGATCGCTAACTTCATCAAGAACATCGATTTTAAAGCAATCGGCGAGAAACTTATGGGCGTTCTTGCAAAGATCGACTTCCCCGCTCTTGCAAACAAGGTTATCGGCCTTCTTGAGAAAGCTGTTGTTGCCATCATCGGCGCAGTTAAATAATTTTTAACACAAGCAAAAAATTAACAGATTACAGGTGAAAACCTGTAATCTGTTTTTGTTTTATCGGCTTTATATTTTGATTTTAGCCTTGACTTTTTTGGCAATGCCTTTGAGGGTGAAATCCGTGCCGCCCGAAACGCTTCTTGCCTTAACAATTGAATAGCCGTCGCTTCTGCCAAGCTCCTTTGCAGAGATATGCTCGATTTTTTCAATCAGCTTTGCAAAGGTTTCGGTCTGCTCCGCCATAAGGTCAAGGTCGAATTTTTCCATCTCGTGCGAATCGCTGACAACGCAGAGATAATACGGAGCGGGAACAAGGCTTATTTCGGGGATTCCCATGGTGAAGAAATTCTGACCCTCTCCGAAATGCAGGGCATTGTGACCTCTGAGGGTCATGGTGCGAACGGTTTTGCGCTCCTTAACCGTATCAATATAAAGCTTATCGACAAATTTATTGCCCGTATAGACAAGCTCAACCTCGGGCTGACCCGTGTATTTATATTCGCCGTCAACATCTCTCCACTCCTTGCAGCCCATGTGTTCAAGCGTGAGATTGGCAACGCATTTGAAGTGACTGCCCACGCCGTCCCAAAGGTCACGGTGCATGGCAAGCCAGCGTGAAGCCGATTGGAACGAGCCGGTTCTGATATCCTTGAAGCGGGGCAGGCGGAAATGACCCGTCGTGAACACGAAAATGTGCGTTCTTTCAAGCTCCGCATCCTTGAGATTTCTCATAAGCTCAAGCAGAGCGATTGCGCCGTTTTCCTCAACGCAGTTTGTGCCGTCGGTATGAGTGTTGACAATAACGGTTTCCTTGGGATTCTTGCCCTTTAAAATGCAGTAAAAGCTCTCTGTGAAGGCGTTTTCTTCGGTATGAGCGGTCAGCACGAATTTTGCCGATTTATGCTCCTTTGCCGCCTCGATAACCTTTTTGCCGTCGGTCTCCGTCACCCAGAGCATCGGTATTTTCTGATAACCGAGAATGAACGAAAGATACTGACCCTTAACGCAGTCGTCATGCAGACCTTTCCATATCAGAATGACAGCCTTTGCCTTGTTCAGCTTTGAAATAACGCCGTTGAAGCACTGAACAAAGCTCGTGATAACGGGACCCTCGTATTTATCGGGCAAAACAACATCCTCGGGATAGCTTGAACGCTTGTCAAAAGCAACCTCGCTGGGGATAAAGTTGACATTGGATATTTCAAACACAGCAATTTTGCCGTTGATTTTCGGAATATCCGTTATATCGTCAACATAGACAAGCTCCTCCGTTATGCCGCTTTCCGGGGTTTCGCCCGAATAAGGATAAGCCGAGGAAACGGGAATGTTGATATTTTCGCCGCCGTCAATGATTTCGATTGACGATTCTTTCTCTTCCCAGCGGTTGAAATAAAACGGGTCGCTGAAAATCCGGATGCCCATTTTGTTAATTTCGTCTTTGAGATATTCAATAAATTCGGCGTGACCCTTGCTGCCGGTCAGCCTTGTGCCGCAGGAGTTCATTTTTTCCATGCCGGCAAGTATTCTCTCTTTTGAAATGTCAAAGCTCATTTATTTTTCTCCTTTTTCTCTTTAGGGATACCCTCCCGATTTTCAATTATATAATTATTACGGTACATAAAAAACCAACAACAAGCCTGAAATGTCCAAAAGATTGTAACACCTTATCGCCGCACGGCGAAAAAAGCAGGCAAGAGAGCACCGATTTGCTCTTTGACCTGCTTTTATAATTGTATTCGGTATTCCGTGGCATTTTATGCGTTTTTACGGACAGCCGCAAGGGCTGTCCCTACGGTTTGGTTTTCATTATGTAGGGGACGATGCCGCAGGCACACTTCATTTCTTCATTTTATAAGGGTCGCCCCTGCCTCTCGGAAGTTTGAGGAATAAATCATTCTGCAAAGCTCCGGGTCAATGAAATCGGCGGCAACGATGCCGTAATATCTTCCGCTTTCAAAGCCGTATTCTTTCAGCCGTCTGTTAACATAAATCGCATTCATCCACGGCACGAGGATGCCCGTGCAGTTTGTCATGCAGATGTTGAATTCGGCTCTGTCAAGCTCCGAAGCGAGAAAATCCTCAATCGCCGCAAGCTTTCTTCTGCCGAGAAGCTGATAGGAATCCTGAACATACATTGAGCAGTAAGCCGTGCCCTCAAGCGTTTTGATATCCTCTCTGCGGTAATCATGCTTCTTCATTCCGTCAATATAGGGATACATGCTGAAATTAATTCCGCTGTTTTTATCCGTGAATTTTTCACCGTCAATGCCGCCAACCCGCAAAAGCACGATTTTTCCCCTGACCTCGCCGAGCTTCGGAATTCTGTTTTCGCAGAACCACAGGTCGGGGGTGTTTTTTATGAAAAGCTCATAAAAGCTCTCAAAAAATGAATCTCCTGCGTCTCCGTCATCCTCACGAAGCTGAAACAGGATTGTTTCACTCGGGTTTTCGCTCAGAAAAGCCGAGCAGTCTCCGATTATTTTTTCTGCGGTCAGCTTTTCGGAAAATATGCTCTTGCCCTCTCTGCAATCGCTCAACGAATGCACCGCCTTAAAGCCGTTTTCGGTTTTTTCAAAACGCATGTCAAAATAGCGCACTCCCGCTTCAAGCTGTTCGGCAATTGAAAGCGCCTGAGTTCTTGAAACGAACGCAAAGCTGACATATTCCGTTGCGCTGTCATGCGTTCCGGGAATATTGATTGCGGTTATCGGCGTTTCGCCGTCGATTTTGCTCATCCAACCGTTTCCGCCGACCCCGTGTTCCGTGGCGGCGTTTTCATTTATATATAATAACATCCTCTCCGTCCTCGCTCCACATTCCGTAAGCCTCGCTGTGTTCATCGCTGAGAAACATCGGAACATATTTTTCAAAATTCGGCGAAAGATCAAGGCTTTCAAGCTCCTCGGGCTTCACCCAGAAGACCCTGCCCTCGTCGGTTGAATCAACGAGACTGCCCGAATAATCGCTTGTTTTATAGAGAAAAACAATATATCTGTTATGATTCTTTCTGTGCGCCCAATGAACCGTGCCGCAAAGGCGGAGACTGCGGATATCAAGCCCCGTTTCCTCCTTGACCTCACGAACCGCCGAATCAACGAAGCTTTCACCCGGCTCGATATGCCCGCCGGGGAACGAAACGCCCCGCCAGCTCTTGATTCTCTCCTGAACCAGAACCTTTCCGCTTTTCTTATCCTCAACCATAACCATGTTGGTCAGCTCAACCGTGGGCTGACCGATGTTTTTTTCGCTTTCAATCATATAACCGAACCTCCGGAAATATTTTATCACAGCTTTGCTTGCTTTTCAACCGGCGATTGCCTTGAAGCTAACGGAGAAATGTGATATAATTGATTCAGTATTTGAAAGAGGTGTTCAGATGGATAATTTTGATTTTATAAAAGGCGAAAAACTGCAAAAGCAGATAAAATTTCTGACGGTCATTGACGAAATGAAAAAAATTCTCCGTCGGAATGTTATACTCGGCGGTTCACGGCGTGAGAATGACGCCGAGCACTCATGGCATCTTGCGATGATGGCGCTGATTCTTGAGGAATACGCCGCAGAAAAGGTTGACATTGAAAGAGTGCTGAAAATTGCTCTTGTTCACGACCTTGTTGAGGTCTATGCGGGCGACACCTTTGCCTATGACGAAAAGGGCAACGAAGGCAAGCTTGACAGAGAAACAAAGGCGGCTGAAAAGCTTTTCGGCAGTCTTGAGGGCGGTCAGGGCGAATATATCCGCTCCCTTTGGGACGAATTTGAGGCTATGGAGACCCCCGAAAGCCGCTTTGCCAACGCAATGGACAGGCTTCAGCCGCTCATTCTCAACTACATGACCGACGGTCACACCTGGAAAGAGGGCGATGTTCACGCTCCGCAGATTTACAGGCGCATGGATATCATCCGCACCGCCGCCCCCGGGCTGTGGCACATCGTTGAGGGCATAATCAACACATCGATTGAAAACGGAATTCTGAAACCTTAATAAAATTGTAACTTTTTTCGCTCCACATTTGTAACTATACCCCCTTAGAATTAGAATTGTTCCAAGAGATTGAATTGATGAGGTGAAGTGAAGATATGTATACCGTTCTTGTTTGCGACGACGACATCGCCATTCTCGATTCGCTCGAAATTTATCTGAAGCTTGAGGGCTATAATGTTCTTCGGGCGGATAACGGCAGAGCGGCGCTTGAACAGGTCAGGGATAACGAGGTGCACTGCGTTATTCTCGACATAATGATGCCGGGTCTGGATGGCTTGCAGGCAACGCTCAAAATGCGTGAAAAGCATAACATACCCATCATTCTGCTCTCTGCCAAGAGTGAGGATACCGACAAAATAACGGGGCTTTCTTTCGGGGCGGACGACTATGTGACAAAGCCTTTCAATCCTCTGGAGCTTATGGCAAGAGTCAAATCGCAGATAAGGCGCTTCACCTCGCTCGGCTCAATGGAAAAGAAAGAGGGCGTTATCACAACGGGGGGACTTTCTCTTGATACGCTCGCAAAGGAACTGACTCTTGACGGCGAGCCGATTAAGCTCACGGCGACCGAATACGGCATAATCAGCGTGCTGATGGAAAATCTCGGCAGAGTGCTCTCAACGGGGCAGATATACGAAGCTGTCTGGAACGAGCCTGCCTGCTACGCCGAAAAGACGGTCACGGTTCATGTTCGCCGAATCCGTGAGAAAATCGAAATCAATCCAAAGGATCCAAAATACTTAAAGGTGGTATGGGGAATTGGCTACAAAATCGAAAAATATTAAACACGGCAGAGGAACAAAGCTTGTCGCATTTATTATTGCGGCGGTTATGTTCTTTGCGTCGGGCTGTTTTGCAAGCCGCTTCGTCAAGGGCGTTGCCATGTATAACAGCTATTCTCCCGCAACGGAATACACTCAGACAACGGCGTTCAGAGGTCTGATGAGCGAAATCGAGCTTCAAATAATTCCGAGCGCCGAACACCTCAATGTCAACACCCGCAACGACTATCTGAACACAGCCGAGTGCAAAGCAATAACCGAACGCTATCAAAAGCTTATCGACAAAGTCACCGAGGCTTATTCTCTGCTTGACGGCTCGGGAATAGCGGTCAGCATCGACGGCGAAAACAGATACAGATACAGCCTTGATTACAACGGAAAAACCTATTATTTCTCTCACGACGGAACTTTAATTTCATATGATGAATTCAACAGCTACGACTATGTTGATTATTACGGAGATTCCGAGGCGGATGCTTCAGAAGATGAACCGGCAACTGCCGTTGTCGTGACGGAACCCGTCACCCGGATTACCGGAAGCGAAACGGCGCAGGACACAACCTTGGTTGTTGAATGGGACGGCGCAGTTCCCGCTTATATCAGGCAGATAAGCAACGCTCTTAACTGCGTTGACACCGCTTCCTCATATGATCATTTCTGCTACGGCGAAATTTCACTTGAGAAAACGGTTGAACAGATAAACAATTCAAAAGATATGGAAATCGAAGCTAATTACAATACATGGGATCATGTCATAGCAAAGAATATTATTTCCGCCAATGAGCTGAATTTTGCCGTATTTTTCGGCTCGGGCGAGGTTGTTACAAACTGCGGAATCACCGCAGAGGACACCGAGGAGCAAATTATAAAGAAGCTTGGCAGCGATACTTTTGCCGAGGGCTATATGAACGGAGAATATAAGCTCCTTGTCGGCAAACCCGTGCCTTCTGACAAGACTAGCGTTTTTTCAAGGCTTCACGATTCGCTGTTCAAATTCAACGATAAATCGGGTCTGCAAAGATTCGGATTTGAAGAAACCGAAATCAAAGGCGCATATTTCGGGCTTCGCTCCGTCGATAACACAAACGGACTGTTCAATCTTTCAAAAACGGCATATGACAGCTTCAATCGGGGCAATATTGCTTCGCCCGCAAAATGCCTTGCGCTGTTTGCGGTGTTCTTCCTTATCGCCTGCGCCGCCTGCATTTATCTTCTCTCTGTTGCAGGCAAAACCGCAGACGGAATCAGAATCAATTTCTTTGACAAAATCCCCTTTGCGCTCAATTGGGCGGTCGGGCTGACTCTTATGTTCTGCATCGGCGCAGTTGCAACCTGCTTCGTTGTCTGGGAATTCGCTCCCTCAAGCCTTATTTACAGCTTGGGTTCCTCGGTATATAACGACGGATTCATGTCGTTCCTGTTCTCGGCGGCGGCTAAAGCATCAACCGTTTGCACCGCTCTGTGCGTTGCGCTCTTCTTCCTCATCTGGACGGG
>JAEDKI010000229.1 GCA_016295895.1 Clostridiaceae bacterium
ATCGGGCGGAGTGCCCGCAAATGAAATCAGCGCAACCAGAAGGCTGTAAGGCAGTCCGCTTAAACGGAAGGTGTAGAGATAAAGAATGGTTGTGAAAGGAAGCATACCGTTGCCGAGCGAATCGATAAGACCGACAATGGTGTTGATAAGCAGATATTTGTTGTGAAGAACGCCGAACATGCCGTCCCAGAATTTAATATGAACCTTCTTTTCAACGGGCGGCTGAGGTATTCTCTCCTTGATTCTGCCCGCAAATATCATTGTCATTGTTGCAAGGGTAATAAATGTTATGGGTATAACATATCTGTAAACATTGATATCAGCCCATTCGTATCTGAGCGAACCGATGATTACGGGCAAAACAATTGCAACGATTGTGTTGAAAAAGTGAGAAAGTTTAACGGGATAACTGCGGACAAGGATTCTTTCACGCAAATTCGGGCTGATGCTTCTTGTGCAAATTTCAAGGTTATTGGCAAAGCCGAAAACATTGTAAGCGGCAAAAAGAAGATTGGCAACCCATACTCTTGTTGCAACATCGGGGATATTGTAAACGGGCAGCCAGCCGATGAGGATAACCATTATACATTTGGGGATAACGTCGCAGTAAAGCGAATATTTATATCTTCCGTATTTCGGGAGCAGGATTTTACGCCAAAAAATGTTTCTTGCGCCTACCCAGCCCGTATAAAGGAAGTGAGTTCCGAAGGTTTTGAAGCAGGCGGTGGCGTTCATTCCCTCAAGCCCGTTGAGATATGTAATGAAAGCGCTTGACTGATTAAAAAGCTTCGAATAGTCAAAAACAATGGTTGAAATTCCGAACAGAACCATGGCAAGATATGCGGCATAAAACTTTCTTTCGGTCTTTTTCGGAAGAAAACCGAGATTGTCGCAGACAAACCACCACATCAGCGCTGAAATATAGCCGAGAGGCATATTCAGAATGCCGATAACCGAAAAGGTGAGATAAGGCAGCTTGTAATGGTGCATGATGAGGTAGCACGAGGAGAAAAAGCCGATGTACTCCAGCACCTTTGAACCTGCATAGTTACTTCCGACTGCCAGGACAACATCTTTGTATTCTTTGTAGGGCACATATTTGCCCTCTGCGGGGGTGTTCCAATGAGTTTTGATTTCACTGAAGAGCCATTTGACTTTGCCGAAAAAACCGCTCATTAGCATCGTTCCTCTCATTTTATTTATAATAGGATAGCATAATATTTATTGATTGGCAACAAAAAAATGCATAAAAGTTCAGAGAAAATGTTAAAAATAATCAAAACATGTAATTAATATTATATTATGAAAATAAAAACGGCTTGAATCAGTTCAGACTCAAGCCGTAAGCCGTATATAATTATATTTTCGGATAATTTATTTCAGAACTCTTTCGAGCGTTTTGCCGAGGATTTTTTTCTTGCATTCTTCGCTGAAATCAAGCCGATTGATTCTTTCAATTTCGGCTTTGATATGCTCAGGCTTTGAATAGGGAAAATCAAGCCCGAAAATACTGCGGTCCTCTCCCGTCTGATAAATAACCGTTTCAAGCTCCTCATCAGTCAGCGCCCATTCGTCGCCCTTGCCCTTGCGGTTGCCGACGCTCGTCCAGCCCGCAAAAACATTGCCGCCCCTGCGTGAGTTGTTGCACATAACGGCAAGAGCTTCCTTGAAGAAATGATAGCCACCGATATGCTCCATGCTGAATTTCAGATTGGGAAAATTCCACGCAACCTCGTCAAACAGAAGCACACGGTTATCCCTGAGCCTGTGCCAATGCATTCCCGAATGAAATGAGATAAACAGCCCAAGCTCCTGCGCTCTTTCGTAAACTTCGAACGCCTCGGGACCGTCGATAACAAATTCCTGATAAGGCGGATGCAGTTTAATACCCTTGAAGCCGAGCGAAGCTATTCTGTCAACCTCGTCTTTCCTGTTTTTAGAAAAATCAACCGTTCCGAAGCCGACAAGCCTGTCGTTGCCCTTTATCTGATTTGCAAGCCAGTCGTTCGGGCTGCCCTCAAAGCCCGCCTCGTGAAACCTGTCGTCAAACGGAGCAAAAGCAACCGCTCTGTCAATTCCGCATTCATCCAGAAATCGCATAAGACAGTCAACAGTGCCCTCAGGCTTAATCTCTTTCGGAAAAACATGCGCATGATTTGCAAATATCATA
>JAEDKI010000230.1 GCA_016295895.1 Clostridiaceae bacterium
AACGAATATTTCAGCGGAGTTCCGCAATATCTTATCCTTTCGCTTCCGATGTTCTGAGGGCCGTGAATGTGGCCGAGAGCGGTATAGTCAAAGCAGTCAAACACGCTTGCGTCAACATTGTCCGACCCTCCGACAGAGATTTCCTCGGATTCGCTTCTTTCCGCTCCGGTGACAAACTGATGGGTGATGATGACATTGCGCTCGGCGGTGTTGACATTCATGCTTTCAACCGCCGCACGGACTGCGTCTGTATAGCTTTCAATTTCAGAATCCTCAAAAAATCTGCGGACATTGGCAGGCTTAACAAACGGAAGCATATAGAAATTGACCCTGCCGAATTCATCGTCAAGGCTGATCGGCTCAACATTTCCGTTATAGACGGGGGACATATGCACGCCGCTCATTTCCATAAGTCTGCCGCCGAAAGCCATGCGTTCGGCTGAATCGTGGTTTCCGCTGATAACGAACACCTGAAGCCTGCGTTTTGCCAGCCTGCAAAGAAAATCGTCGAAAAGCTGAACGGCTTCCGCACTTGGCACGGATTTATCGTAAACATCGCCCGCAATGATAACGGCATCGGGCTTTTCCCCGTCAATTATGTTGATTATTTTTGTCAGAATAAATTCCTGATCTTCAAGCATTGAGAATTCGTTAACCCGCTTGCCCAGATGAAGGTCGGATAGATGAATTAATTTCATTTGCGTTCTCCTGTTCATTGAATAAATTCGGCAAAAACGGCAAGACCCTGAATGGCTTCATTATTATCCGTTTTCGCCCCGATTTCCTCTTAAAACCATATTTCTATTTTAACATAGTGCTTGTCTGATTACAATGATGTTCAGAATAATATTTTCAGATAACTCAATTATCCTTGTTTAAGAATCCTCAAAAGGGTATAGCTGTTCCGCAACATACCGACGGTAATGCATTTGCGGCATCAGACTCAAAAAATCATATCGTCAATCACATCAAAAACATGAACGGGTTCGAGCTGCTCACGGCTGCAAAGCTCGCACAAATCCTCAACAATCTTTTTGTCGGTCGAAATATCCGATATGTTCATGAGCTTTTTCGGATTGTTGTCAACCGAGCTGTAAACCGCAATGCCGAATGCGGTATAATTCCCGATATCCGGGTGATTAAGTCTTTCGGCAAACATCTTATACTTATACAAAATAACCGCTTCTCCAATCCTTTTTAAATTTTTCCTCTCATATATATATGGCGATTTTTTCGATTTATTTCATAAAAAAATTTGGATTTTTTGAAAAAATCTTAATTTTCGCAAAAAAACAGTTTTAATATTCATTTTTCGCATTATTACGGGCGCAATCCGGTAAAAAATAAAACTCCCGGCAAAACGGGAGTTAATGTTAAACGCAGATATTCACTTTTTGCTTGAAAGAGCTTTTTCGTGAATGTTTTCATGAAAATTTCTTGTGTGTTCCCAATGCTTCCGGATTATTTCCGAAAGCTCCGTTATCCATTCGCCGTCAATGCCGATGAGAACATCTTCGGAGCGGCGATATCCCTTGACTTTTTCTTCGTCAATTATGCCGAAAGCAAGCTTCATGGCTTCAAGAACATCAATAATTTCAAACCTGTAAGGCACTTTCAGATATCCTTTCAGGCTGCCTATGCTCTCAAAAAGCTCGCTGACGGATTCATAGTAATTGTTGCCTTTGTTAAGCGCAAAACACTTGTCTGTTACTGACTCATGCCCGGGATTAATGTTATGCTCGATTCTTTTTATCAGTTCATCCTTTCTCTTTTGCTCCTCTGCAAGCTCGCTTTGTAATAAATCAGGATTGCCGATTGATTTGTCCATTTTATCACCCTTTTATCAGTTCAAAAATTAAGTGTAAGAATATTATAGCTTACAAGATGGACAAATAATGACCTTTTTATAATTCTGTTATTAAATAAAATCCGGCGGAGCAAGGAACGGCGGATTCCGAAAGATTGTTTCATTTTCAGAAATATCAACCGCCGAACAAAAAATGTCAATAAAAAGCCAAAAACCGATTGACAACGGCGGCTGAATCTGTTAAAATACAAAGGCTGAAAAGTTAATACGGAGAGTTGTCCGAGAGGTCGAAGGTGCAGCACTCGAAATGCTGTGTGGGGAAACTCACCTAGGGTTCGAATCCCTAACTCTCCGCCAGA
>JAEDKI010000231.1 GCA_016295895.1 Clostridiaceae bacterium
CCCGCGGGACGGGAAACCCGTCCCCTACGAGGAAAAACCAACAAAACGGCAAATTCCGATTTAACGAGGTGTGAAATGAACAAGCAAAAAATCAGATTCGGTATAGTCGGCACGGGCACCATCGCCCACCGTTTCGCCGAGGCGATAAAAAACGTTGATAATTCGGAGCTTGTTGCGGTTGCATCAAGAACAAAAGAAAATGCCGAAAAATTCGGCGATGAATTCGGTATTCCCGTGCGTTTTGACAGCTATGAGAAAATGGCGCTTTCCGATGTTATCGATGCGGCATACATCGCTGTTCCTCATTCGGGTCATATCGGCTGTTCATGCCTTATGATGAACAACGGAAAACATGTTCTCTGCGAAAAGCCCATGGCGGTCAACGCCAAAGAAGCAGAGGAAATGTTCCGCTGTGCAAAAGAAAACAATGTTCTGCTCATGGAAGCGATGTGGGCAAGGCTTGTGCCGGGCACAATAAAAATGCTTGAACTCATTAAAAACGGCGTTCTCGGCGAAATTCTCGGCGTTGAAGGCAAATTCTGCTACTCAATGGACGAGGACGAAATGGGGCATCATGTGTTCAAACGGGAAAACGGGGGCGGTTCGCTTCTTGATGTCGGCGTTTACGGTCTGAATTTTGCAAGCTGGTATCTCGGAAAAGATGTTGAAACAATCAATGCACAATCCGATATATATAACGGTGTTGACAGTCATACTTGTGCTCTTCTCAAATATAAAAGCGGGGCGATTGCCGATATTTCAAGTGCCATTCTGCTCCGTAAACCCAACGAGGGATATGTTTACGGTAGCAAGGGCTATGCACATCTTCAGAGATTCTATGCGCCTGAGGAAATCGGAATTTATCTCAACAACGGCGAAAGCATGAGCATTTCCGTTCCTTATGCAGGCAACGGTTTTGAAGAACAAATTGCTCATTTTTCCGAATGCGTATCAAAGGGTCTCAAAGAAAGCCCCGTTGTGACACATGAGCAAACGCTTTTCATCACAAAACAAATGGACGAAATCCGAAAAATCACAGGTGTTGAATACCCTCAGGATAAATAAGATATCATTCCCGTATTTTGGAATCCGTTCCTTAAAAGTGCTTCTTTGGAAGCACTTTTTTTGTTGAGCAGAGCGGTTAACGGCTCAAAAACAGTTGACTAAACAGACGGCACATATTATAATGTATATATATTTATCTGAACGAGGTTAACCATGAAAAAGAATGTGTATATGGCTCAAATAAATTACCTCCACGGTAAATCAACATTTTTGCCTTATGCCGTCGGAACGCTTATTGCGAACGCAAAATCACTCGATGAAATAAGCGATTTTTACGATTTTAAAGAGCCTTTATTCATAAGAGAAGACGCCGAAAAATGTCTTTCAAAAATCACCGATCCTTTTCTTGTCGGCTTTTCAAATTATATCTGGAACCATGAATTCAACAAGGTTCTTGCAAAAAAGGTGAAAGAAAAATACCCCGACTGTATAATCGTTTTCGGGGGTCACCATATTTCGCCCGATCTCTCTCTGATGGAAAATGAGGATTATATCGATATAATGATATTCGGCGAGGGAGAAGAAACCTTTGCCGACCTTTTGCTGGCGCTGAAAAACGGCGCTCCTCTTGACGGCGTTGCAAACATTGCGTTCAGGAAGAGCGGAAAAGCAGTCTTCACTTTTTCAAAAAAATCCGAAAGAATCGATTATCCGTCGCCCTATCTTACGGGAGTTTTTGATTCGATTTTAAAAAATTATCCCAACATTGCATTCCATGCGGTTATTGAAACAAACCGTGGTTGCCCCTATAACTGCGCATACTGCGATTGGGGCAATCTTCACTGCGGAATCAGATTTTTCCCTGAAGAAAAAATCATGCAGGAGCTTCAATGGCTCAGCGACCATAAAATCAGCGGTTTCGGAGGGGCGGACGCCAACTTCGGAATGTTTGAGCGTGACGAAAAATTTGTTGACGAAATGGTTCGTCTCCACAATGAGGAGGGCGTTCTTTCAGGCTTTCAGGTTTCGAGCGCCAAGAACAGCAACGACCGTGTTTTCAGAATATCAAAAAAGCTGAACGACTGCGGAATGGACAAGGGCGCAACGCTTTCATTTCAGTCGCTCAACCCCACGGTTCTTGAAAATAT
>JAEDKI010000232.1 GCA_016295895.1 Clostridiaceae bacterium
GGGTTATACCGATGATTTTGATTTTGAGCCTTCCCGTCCGGAACCTGCTGCCCGTCCGCAGTCACAGGTCAGAAATGAAAAAACAACTTCCGCTTCAAACAGCAATGTTGTTAATATTAATTCTTCAAAGTCTGCCCAAGGTCAGGCAAAGCCTCATGTAGTTTTTCAGAAAATTGACAGATTTGAGGAAGTCGGCGAGGTTGCCGATATTCTGAACGATAAAAGAATTGTTATTCTCAATCTCGAAACCTGCCCCAACGATGTTTCTCAGAGAATAATAGATTTCCTTTACGGCGTCGCATATGCAAACCACGGCGATTTCAAAAAGGTTGCCGGCAGAGCTTACATAATTACTCCGTATAATGTTCCCGTTTCGGGCGAACTGCTTGACGAGCTCAGCGGTAATACCGACAGTGACTCCGATTATTAATTCGTAAAGTGTGAGAGGAAAGGTGTAACATATGCTCAGAACTGAACAGATATTAAATGCAAAGTTTACTCCCATCAGCAAGGGCACTTACAGCGCAGATGAGGTTGACGCTTTTCTTAAAACCGTTGCCGAGTCATATGAAGGCCTTATCGGCGAAAAAAACGAGCTTATCAAAAAGATAAGCATTCTTGCGGATAAGGTTGAAAGCTACCGAAACGATGAAGAAGCAATAAAGCTTTCGCTTCTTGATGCTCACCGTATGGCTGAGACGGTTAACAAGAACGCTAAGGAAAAGGCTGATTCCCTTGTTGAAGACGCTGAGGGAAAGTCAAAAATAATACTTGACGGAGCTAACAGACAGTCTGCTCAGATTGTTACCGAAGCGAGAGACAAGGCAAAGGAAATTGTTGATAACGCAAGAACTGCGGTTACTTCTCTTACCGAAAGAGCCCAGAGAGAGACCGAGCAGACCATATCTGCCGCAAAAGCCAAAGCAGACGAGATAGTTGCCGATGCCGAAGCAGAGGGAAAAAGAATAATCGGCAGCAGCAAAAAATCTTATGAATTTTATACTGCTGAAATTGCAAAGATGCAGGATGCAACCTCAAAATTCAAGGCATCCGTTGAAGCTCTTTGCAAAGGTCAGCTTAATCTTCTTGACGATATTCCGCAGAATCTTTTCTATGCTATCAATGAAGCCGCACAGTCCGTTCCCGAAGCGGTAGAAGTTGAAGAACCTTCAGAAGAAGTTATTCCTGTTTCAGAGCCTGCTCCCGTTGAAGCGGAAGCGGAGGTTCCCGAAGTATCTGACGAACCCGAAGAGATTTCTGAAGATGCTTCAGATGAACCTGAAGAAATTGAAGCCGAAGTTGTCTATACGCCTGAAGAAACTGCTGCAGAGCCCGAAGAAGACAATATTGATTCCGATGCAGTTGAAGATGAATTTGAAAGCTTGATTGACAGCGTCGGTCTTGAAGATTTTTCATCATCAGATTCAATTCCTTCAAGCCTTGACGATCTGATTCCTCAGGCATTTAAACCGGAGTCTGAAGAAGAAAAAGAAGATGAACAGGACGAAGATGAATTTGAAGGCTTCAATTTTGATCTGGATTCCATTGCGGATGATACCGACAGCGAAAAGAATAACGATGACGACGATGATGATATAACTTCGCTGTTTGATTCGATGTTTGACGAATAAATTTTGAGAGGTTAACATGTTTCAGGCTCTTTCTCTTGCAGCAATTATAATTCTGACCGCCATTGATCGCCTGACAAAGCATATCGCCGTAGCAACTGTTAAGGTTAACGGACCGATTGAATTTCTTTTCGGTGCATTTCAGTTCCGCTATGTTGAAAATACGGGTGCGGCGTTCAGCTCGTTCTCAAACAGCACAAAGGCTTTGTCGGTCGTTACTGTTATCATTCTTGCGGGATGCCTTGTTTTGCTTCTCAGCAAAAGATTAAAGCCCATGTTTTTGAATGTGTGCCTTGTTTTGATAATCTCAGGCGGCGTCGGGAATGTTATCGACAGGATTTTATACGGCTATGTTGTTGATTTTATTGAACCCCTATTTATTGACTTTGCCGTTTTCAATTTTGCCGATTGCTGTATCACCGTCGGAGCGTTTATGGTCATTTTTTATGAGATATATGAATTAATAACCGAAAAGAAGAAAAAGGCGAAGAAAAATGCTTGAGCCGATAA
>JAEDKI010000233.1 GCA_016295895.1 Clostridiaceae bacterium
GAATAAGGCTCACTCATCAGCCCTCCCCGTGGATTGCCGACTACGGAGCTTTTGTGCTTATGCCTCAAAATAAGAAGCTCGGCGCTTCGGGTGACAGCCGCTGGTCGGGCTACCGCCCCGAAGATGCGGTGCTGACCCCTTATTATCTCAAAACAAGATTTTTGCGCTCAAAATCCGATTTTGAGCTTACTCCGACCGAACGGGGAGCCTGCGTTAAAATCACATTTGACGAAGACGGAGACAACTATCTTTCCGTTCTGCCTGTTACGGGTTGGTATTCGTTCCGCCTTGACGGCAACATGCTTTTTGCTTCAACAAATATGCACATGAGCGGCGAAGCCGTAAAATTCAAATCATACCTTGTTATCCGTTTCCCCGAAAACAGCGTTGACCCCGAATGCACCCTCACAAGTTGCGGAAAGGGCTTCAAAAAAGCCAAAAAGGCTCACGGAATCGGCAGAGGAATACATATTAAGCTTAACAATAAGACAACGGAAATAAAGCTTGCAATCTCATATATCAGCTTTGAGCAGGCGCTTAAAAATCTTGATTCAGAGCTTTCGGGCAAGAGCTTTTCCGAAATTGAAAATGCGGCTGAAGAAAAATGGGAAGAATGCCTTTCAAGAATCAGAATAGAATCGGATGACGAAAAGCTGATTAAAACCTTTTATTCCTGCATGTACCGTGCGTTCCTTTATCCCCACAAATGCTACGAATATGCAGACGGAAAGCCCGTTCACTACTGCCCCCACGACGGCTCGGTTCACGGCGGAGTGCGCTACACCGACAACGGATTCTGGGACACCTACAGAACGGTTTATCCCCTCTTTTCGCTCATTGCAAAAGACGAGCTTCGTGAAATGCTGAAGGCATTCATCAATGAATACAGAGAGAGCGGTTGGCTGCCGAGATGGCTTTCAATCGGCGAATGCGGCTGTATGCCGAGCACGCTGATTGACGCAGTTATCTGCGATGGAGCGGTCAAGGGCTTCATCGACAAAGCCGACCTTGAAACCGCACTTGAGGGAATGATTCATCATTCCGTAAAGAATTCAGGCAAGCGGAATTTCGGCAGAAACGGAGCGGAGAGCTACTGCAAGCTCGGTTATGTTCCCTATGACGAAGAAAAAGAAAGCGTTAATCTGACGCTTGACGCCGCTTACGGCGACTGGTGCATTGCCGAAATCGCAAAAATCCTCGGCAAAACCGATACAGAATCAAAATACAGAAAAAGAGCGCTCAACTACCAAAATCTCTTTGACAAAGAAACAGGCTTTATGCGTGCAAAGAATAAAAAAGGCGAATTCCGCCCCGACTTTACGCCGTTCGGCTGGGGCAGGGACTACACGGAGGGCAGCGCATGGCAGACCTCCTTTGCCGTTCCTCACGATATAGAGGGTCTTGCAGAGCTTTACGGCGGCAGAGAAAAACTGATTGAAAAAATCGATGAGCTTTTCGCCGCCCCGCCCGAATATGAGGTTATCGGCTACGGGAGCGAGATTCACGAAATGACCGAGATGGCGGCGGTTGATTTCGGTCAATGCGCCATTTCAAATCAGCCGAGCTTCCACATTCCTTATATTTACTCCGCTTTGGGCGATGTTGAAAAGACCGCTTATTGGGTCAAGAAGCTTTGCGACAATGCGTTTTCATATGAAAATGACGGCTTCCCCGGCGATGAAGATAACGGCACCACGGCGGCATGGTTCATTTTCAGCGTTCTCGGTCTTTATCCTTTCTGCCCCGGCAAGCCCGAATTCGTCAAAGGCGTCAAGCAGGTTGAAAAAGCTTTTATAGGCGAAAAAGAGCTTGACATAAACCGATTCAGCAGTAATAATATTCAGTATAAAGATTTGATTTGAGAAAGGGAACAATAATTATGGAAAGATTTCTTATCATCAACGCCGACGATTTCGGCATGTGCAGAGGCGCAAACCTTGCGGTTATGGAACTGCTCAAAAGCAAGGACAGCGCCCTGACCTCATCAACAATCATGGCTCCCTGCGCATGGGCGCCCGAAGCCTGCCGCTTTGCGGCTGAAAACCCCGAGCTTGCAATCGGCGTTCATCTCACGCTGACAAGCGAATGGTCAAAGTACCGCTGGGCTCCCGTCAACACGGAGAATACCGCCTCCCT